>CALGZD010000088.1 GCA_937934635.1 uncultured Deinococcales bacterium | reverse complement strand
CGTGAATATCTTTTGGTTTTGAAAAGACATAACCTTGGGCATGGTTACAACCGAGACCTTGGAGTGCAAGCAACTGTGCTTTTGACTCAACACCTTCGGCAATCACGCGTAAGCTCATATTTTGTGCAAGTGTAATAATTGTTTTAACAACGTTTAGACGTTCTTCTTGCGTCTCAATATCTTGAATGAAACTGCGGTCGATTTTTACTTCATCGACTTGTGAGTTCTGTAGATTACTAATGGCAGAGTATCCTGTGCCAAAGTCGTCAAGAATGATGGATACGCCCATAGCTCGTAGCTTTTGTAGTACTGATCTTGAATGTTTAGTATTTTCAACCAAAAAGTTTTCGTTGATGTCTAAGCTCAAATAGGCTGGTTTCAGGTCATAGGTTTCTACCAACTGTTCAAAGTCATTGAGTAGTTGACCATGCAATAAGCTTTGGCTTGACATATTGATGTTTACTTTGTGTGCATTGCTAAATTCAGCGTTCCACGCTTTAATTTGTTCTGATGCTTTTTTCAGAACGTATAAATCAAGGCTATAGATAAGGTCATGTTCTTCAGCGATGGGAATAAAGGTATCTGGGAAGATTTCTCCACGTTCAGGATGTTTCCAGCGTACCAGTGCTTCAAAACCATCAATGCTGCGATGCTTTAGATCAATAATACTATGGTAGTATAGTTCTAAGCCGTCGTTTTCAATTGCATAAGCTAAGTCTTCTACCAGTTGTAGGTGAAGGTCATGATCATCTTTGATAGATGTTTTAAATACCTTCCAGCGACCTGGACCTGCATCTTTGGCTTTTTGCATAGCCATTTCTGCATCATTCATAACAGCATCGATTGTTTTATAACTGTGGTCAGCAAAGACGATGCCTAAGTTTCCAGAGATATCTATGATGTGGTCGTCAACATCAAAAGGTAGTGTAACCGCATCTATAATGCGTTTTGCAGCATCAAGGACTTCTTCTTGTGAGTGGATGGGCTCGAGCAAAATGGCAAATTCTTCGTGGCTTAAGTGCACAATGAAATTGTCGCTCTTAATAGCTTTTGCAAGTCTTATTGCAATGTCTTGACATAATCTAGTTTTAACAAGACTGCCGTAATTCTCTTTTACTTTATCAATGCGATCACAATTTAACAATAAGAGTGCAAAGTTGTGTTTTGGTTTTAGTATGGCAGTATTCAAGCGTTCATTTAGCGCAATTCTGTTTGGTAAGCTTGTTGCTGTGTCATATAAAACAGTGTTTTTTAAGTTCTCTTTATCTTTATCTACGCTTGTCGACATATCTAAAAGTGATTTAGCAAGAAGTCCGAAAGCGTTGTTAGAGCCCATTAGACTAGCAATAGGCTCTTCTGTGGCAGATAGTGATTGCCCAGCTTCCACAATTTTTGTCGCTTCGTTTAATTTACTTAGTTTAGAAAAAATCGTGCGCCACAAAAACGAGCTTATGAGCCATGAAAGTATGGCAGCTAGTAGGGTACTGATTAAAATGACAATACCAACTCTATTTGCCGTAGCAATATTTGCGTTACTTTTTTCAGTGAGCAAGGTTGAAGATAAGTTGTTTAAAGTCGTGAGGCTATTTGAGAAGTTTCGTTCTTCAACTGCCATATTGCTAAGTGTTGCTTGATTTGGTGTTTGGATAGCATAGCGTGAAGCAACAAACAGATTCGTGGCCGCTGTTTTAACGGATTCACTAAATGCATTGGCTCTAAGCTGATCAGAGCTTTCATTTGTATAGTTAGTGAGTGATTCAAGAAGTGCTTTGTAGGTGCTATTAACCTTTTCAACTTGCATAGTCTTTAAGCTGTTGAGCTGCTCAGTTGTAACGGTTTGATTATTTTGCAAACTGAGAACTGATATGTCAACTTCTTTGGCAATATCTTTCATATCAAGACCTAGTGCCAAGGTCTGGTTTAGGTACTTGAGAGCAGGAACGTCATTATTGAGTGTTCGTTCAGAACTAGTTCTGATGACATATTGCCCAAGTGTGCCAAAGATACCCACTAGACAGACAAGTAATGTCATGAAGGATAATCCCAACATAATCATTTGCTTGATACTTAAGTTTTTATCTGGATTTGCACCCAATCCCCGCATGAGGCCCCTTATTGCTTATTATTTGCTAACTAAGTTGATGTTGTTGTATGCCATTGTAGTGTAACTAGTCTTGTAACTGGTCTTGTAAGCTAGTCTTGTAACTAGCAGTGTATCTAGGTATCTAGTTGTGTATCTATATCGTATCTATATCGTATTTATATTGTATCTATATCGTTGCTCAACCTATATATTCGTGAAAGCACGAAAAGTTTTTGTATGGCTAACTAAGCTAATTGCTTAAGTAAATTAAGGCTTTTTGAGCGTTTCCACCTCATGTTGACCCAAACAGAATGGGTTATTTCTTACTCATGTCCGTTCGCTGGTTTGTTGAAGTTCAAACAAATCATGGAAGAGCTTTTTACTATTATGTTTTAGCTGTCTGGATAGCACAGAAGGCTTACAGATTTTGCAAAAGCGCTTTTATACTAGATGTTGTACTGGTTTTATAGAAACGCTATAAACTTGGCAAATGCGTCTCCTTCGGTTCTAATGGCGTTTTTACATTAATTTTGCATTAATAGAATTACGACATTGTTCAGTCAGTTTGGTATCTAGTTTGGTATCTAGTTTGGTATAAATAAATGCCTATATCAACTCGGTTGCTAGTGGGGTATGCCCTGAACGCTAACGGTACTGTGAAAACTTTCGTGGCTTTTGAAATTCTTAATATTTCCAAAAACTCTCATGATTTTAAAAAAGATTTTTTATATAAAAAAACTGTCTAATTTTTGGCTAGGGGTCTAGTGCTTGAACAAGGTAAACTATGCAGTTAAACTATGCAGTAAACTATGTAGGTTGATTCTTGAAAGCTTTGTGCCTATAAGTTTTGCGCCTATAAGTTTTGCGCCTGTAAGTTTTGTGTATTTAATTTTATGAAAGATGCCTTCTTAGAGCGTTTCCACACGGCTTTATTCTTACTCGTTAAGAAGCTTGCTGTTAACTGCGACAGCAGTTAATGGTGGAATTGCTTTTATTTTAATAGGTTTTATAGATGTATTAGTAAATTTGAGTCTTTAGGGGACTAACATGAAAAAGATTTTTATAGCAGTAATAACTTTATTCGTCTGTAGTTTAAGTGTTTCTAGTTTTTCATTTGCACAGCTTGATGGTATGACTATGGTGGAATTCCTAACAGATAAGCCAGCGCGTCAATTCAATAAGGCAGAGTGGGTGTTGAAGCCAGGACAAGATTATTGGGCATTGATTAAAACCTCAAAAGGGAATATCTATGTCGATTTGTTCGAGCGTGAAGCACCAAGGACAGTGAACAATTTTGTCTTTTTGACGCTCAACAGGTACTACGAAGATGTTCAGTTTCACCGAGTGCTTGAAGGTTTTATGGCACAAACTGGTGATCCAACAGGTACAGGACGTGGAACACCTGGGTATTTGTTCAATGATGAATTTAATTCCTTACTGACCCATAATCAAAAAGGTGTTGTGTCTATGGCAAATACGGGACCAAATAGTAATGGTTCACAATTTTTTATAACCTTTGGGAATACGACACCTCTGGATTATAAACACAGCATTTTTGGACTAGCAAAATCAGGTCTGGATGTATTGGATAGAATTCAGCGTATTGATCCAAACAATGCAAATAATTTGTTAAGACCCGGTAGTCCTGTTGATTATTCAGCGGAACTGGGTGTGAGTTTAAGAAGTTCAAAGCCTGGTGCGACAATCGAAGATGTAATCATGGCAGAACTTGGTGCTATGCCTGAACTGTATCAAGTTTTTAAACTACAAGATTACTGGGCAGTGCTTCAACCAGGGACGACACCTAGTGAAGTCTTTGTAGGATTTTGGCAGCCTGCTGATATTATGGAACAAGTTTACATTTTAGTTAAGTAAT
>CALGZD010000087.1 GCA_937934635.1 uncultured Deinococcales bacterium | reverse complement strand
AGCAAGGTAATTTTTGCCAATTCCGAGGGCTGAAAGCCAGGTAATGGACCGATAAAGAGCCAAGAACGAGCATTGTTGACTTCTGTTCCAAAGAAATGCGTAACGATGAGTAAAGCCAGCGTTATCAGGTAAAGATGAAAGGCAAGGGGTAAGATACGCTTTCGTCCAAGAAAAAGGATAGCTAGACAAGAAATAAGTGAAATGCCTAGCCAAACAAGTTGACGTGGCAGTTCAGTCGGTGCAGCACTACTAAGGGTTATAAAACCGATAGTTAGAATAGCTGCGACAATAACTGGTAGTAGAACTTCGTTACGTGTAATCATTAGAATCTATAAAATATCTAGCCTTTAAATCTTCAATAATAAAAGTTTAAAAAGGTTCTGGTGTCAAAACCTCTACGACTTTGTTGGCGAACTAGTTTTTGTAGGATGGTGCTGTGCCCACCGCCTTTGACTTTAGCTGAAAAGCGGTGCGTGGAACGACACCCTACGGACTTCACCAACAAAGTCCTCTACCTATAGATACCACATGCTTATTGAATTGTGTGAAGATTATATTATGCTGCATTTTTTGACTATTTCATTCACCTAGAGAAATGTGTGAAGATAGCTTATGACACAACAGACAAGTCAAGCCTACAAGTTTATCTATGTTGCCGATCCCATGTGTTCATGGTGTTGGGGGTTTTCGCCAACCTTTGAGCGATTACTAACATTGCATCCAGTTCCATTAACCATTAAAGCAGGTGGTTTACGTCCTGGACCTTCAGCACAGGATTTGGATGAAACCTTAGCGGGCTACTTGAAACACCACTGGCAGCAAGTGGCTGATGCATCAGGACAGCCCTTTAATTATGACCTATTTAGTTGGTCTGATTGGCGCTATGACACTGAGCTGCCCTGCAAATCGCTTGTAGCAATGCGTGCATTAGATGCTGAGGATGCAACTAAAAAGACAAGTGTGGCTTGGTTAAAACTATTACAGTCAGCCTTTTACCAAGACAATGTTGATATTACTGATATTGGGGTTTACCCAGAGTTGCTTGATACGTTAGAGAGTGATGTTGTTATAGATAAAGATGCTTTTATAGCAAATCTTGAAGATGAGCGTTTAAAGAATGAAACCTATCAAGATTTTTCTGAAATGAGACAGATGGGTGTCAGTGGTTTTCCAACCTTGATTTTGGATTACAATGAAAAGCTGTATGCTTTGGCTACAGGGTTTAGTCCTTTAGCGACGATTGAGGCACGGCTCGAGCACTGCCTGAACCAGAATACGAGTGGCCCGAGCGGTTAATTTTAAGTACGTTTTTCATGAAGTTTTAAAATAATGCAAATTTTTGGCATAAGTGAACGTGTTAGGCTCTAACTTAGGGAGTTATTAGGATTGTGTTTGAGCAAATGTATTTTAGGTTTAGACAGCTTGTTTGTCTTGTAGTTTTTTCTTTCATGGTTTTTGGAATAGCCTTTGGACAGGGCATATCGGAAGGTGTAGAGGGTGAGCTCGAGCTCAAAATGAACGCAAGCTGGCAGGCTGAGCAACTGTATGTTCAAACTTTTCCTATGGGCGATTATGTTCCCATTTATGGTGAAGTGAATCGTGATGCCTATATTTATCTTTTTGTGATTTACCCAAATGGCTTTGTGAGTCTCAATTATCCACAAAGCTATGATCCTACAACCACAAATAATGTTGTGTGGGCGTCGCTCAATAAGACCTTTGTGCGCTTTGTGCCCACTGCAAATTTTGAAGGACTGTGGAGCTTTGTATTAATTGCTTCCTTAGAACCTTTAAAAGCCGAAGAACTTGCATGGTTTGATATGCCGATGAAATTCATCGACCCAGTATTTAGCACAGAGTGGGTAGATGTAGAAGTTCGTCAGGCACGTGTAAGTGAGGGCAGCATGGTGTCACAACTTGTTAAGGAAGCAAGTGGACTTTGGGAATTTTTTGAGTATGTCCGTGACAATGACTTGTTTTATGAATGATGTTATTAGATTAGTTCTAAGTGAATAGCCTCATTGGCAACTAGAATGCCGTCCTGATCGCAGTAAATCCACTGACCCGCTTCAAATAAAACACCACCAAAAGTAACAGGAACATCTACCGCACCTTTGCCGACTTTGATGCTTTTTGCAGGCACACTGCCAAGCGCCTTGATGCCAAAGTCCATTGCGCCAAGCTCAACGCTGTCACGGATACAACCATTGATGATGATGCCTTGCCAACCATTTTCTATACCGAGGCTTGCAACATTGTCACCCATAACCGCAACATCGAAAGAACCACCCGCATCCACAACTAAAACGCCACCATCACTTTTTTCGCTTAGCGTTTGTTTGAGTAAAACGTTGTCGTTTAGACAAACAACGGTTCTGATTTGACCGTAAAAATGGCTCTTTGCTCCGAAATCTTTAAAAGGGCTTTTGCAGGTGCGACTTATAGTTCCGAAGTCGTCGTATAGGTCTGCTGTGTTATAGGTAGTTGCCATGAATGTGTTCCTTTCATTTTTTGAATAAATATATGGTCAAAGTATACAACTGAACTTTTTGTGTGTGTCTATTGAGTTGTTTAACATATGGACACTAGTACATTCGGAGTCGCTGTTTTGAGCTATGCCAATAGAGAATTGGATGTATAAATCACGTGGGCTAGCATGATAATCTACAGATAATTAATATCAGTATTTTTAGAAGGAGAGCCTTATGAGTCTTTTACCAAAAGCCTATTTTTCTGGCAAAATTGTTCCACTTGAAGATGCAAAGGT
>CALGZD010000086.1 GCA_937934635.1 uncultured Deinococcales bacterium | reverse complement strand
TTTGTCTTGGTTGGGGGTTAAGGAGCGCAATACAATGAAACATAGGTTATATATGGGAGTCCTACTGCTCTTGCTGTCTATTTTTAGCACAGCAGTTGCACAGCAGACTTACCAAGCTATCGTTGTTGGCGACCAACTTAGTTGGGAAAGCAACAACCTTAGTATGACCCTGCTTGTTACAGAACAAGCAGATGTGACAGTAAGCATGTATTCGCCAGGATTTGACCCCGACGACTACCGTGCAGAGCTTAACGGCGGCATGGAACTAGGAGATGAACGTTACGACGAAGGTATGGGAACCTTACGTTCAGAGTTCAGTCTACTCCAAGGGAATCAAATTTTAGCGAGTAAATCATATGGCGTTGAAGCACACCGCAATGACATCTTGTACCAAGGTGTTCTTGCACCAGGGGAATACGTGCTTCAATCAAGCTTTTTTGGAAAGGCAAAAAATGCCTTTAATTATAGCATCGGTGCAAACCCGCAACGTGCGATAAGTCTATTTATAGAACCTTATCAAGCGGTTGTTAATCCAGCACACTCAAACTACAACGTTAAACGTGGTGATTGGCAAACGCCATTTCGCATGACAAACAACACGGGTGAAGCGATGCGTATCGGCATTTTTGATGGCGATGGCAGTTTTGAGCTAGATTTCCGTTTAGGAAAACCGGACGGTAATTGGGAAAACCAACCGGTATCTGGCGATTTACAGTGGATGGACTATTCACTAGCACAACAGGGGAATTACGAGTTTAACTTTAAGGTGCCTGAGGGGGCTTATCAGTACACGAATACAATCGCTATGCGATCTGACTGTCGTTTACAGGTAGAAGCAAATAGCTTCTCTTGTGTTCGTCCAGCAGCATTTAGTATTGATAAAACTGTAACACCAACACAAGCTATGGCAGGGGAAAGTGTTCGCTATAGTATGCGTGTTAGCAATATCGGCGGTACGTGGGGAACAGTGCGTGTAGATGACATTCTACCGCAAGGGTTATTAGGGAGTAACTTACAAGAAACACTCAGTCTACATCCAGGTCAATCACAAGAGCTAAGCTTATTAGCAACGGTTGATGCAAGTGCACCTGAGTATCTTGTCAACACAGCTACATTAAGTTCTACAAGTGGAACGTCTTCAGCGAGTGCAGCACTATCTATTACTAGACCTGCTGCTACACCTGCTACACCAGCACCTGAAGTTGTTTATGTTGAAGTACCAGCAGAGCCAGAAATCGTTTATGTAGAGAGACCTGTCGAAGTACCAGTTCAAGTGCCAGTTCAAGTACCAGGTGAAACTGTTTATGTAGAAGTACCAGTTCAAGTACCAGGTGAAACTGTCTATATTGAAGTTGAAAAACCTGTGTATATTCAATCACCAGCACCACCTGCACCAGCGCCAGAAATCGTTTATGTAGAGGTTGAAAAACCTGTATACATCGAAACGCCTGGTGAGACTGTTTACATTGAAGTACCAGCTGAGCAAGTTGTTGTTACTAAAACAGAATACGTCAATGTAGAAATTCCAGTTATTGAGTATGTGGAAGTTCCTGTGCCATCTGAGCCAATTACACAAATTGTCTATAGAGATGCACCAACACCACCTACGCCACCTGCAGCGCCTGCTGAGTTTACGCTCACAAAGAGTGTGGACAAGTCAGTTGCACAAGTTGGTGACGCAGTAAGCTTTGAAATGGTTGTAACCAACATCGGTGGTACTGCTGGAGAATACTCTTTTAGAGATATTCTGCCAACAGGCTTAAACAAAGTAAATGATATTCTCGATACGAACACACTTGCTCCAGGTAAGAGCAAGCGTTACAGACTCTTCACAGAGATTAATAATCAAGCACCAGAAGTTATTGAGAACTGTGCTGTCCTAGGCAGTAACGTAGCTAGCAACATCACAGCTTGTGCAAGCATTGTTGTAAAGAGACCTGTACAAACTGTGCAAATGATGCTCCTTAAAGAAGCATCTCCAGCAGCTGTAACTGCTGGTGACGTTGTTAACTTTACACTCACTGCGAAAAACATGAGTGCTCAAGCAGAAGAGTTTATGCTTGAAGATAAATTACCAGACTATCTAGAGGGTATGGATTTTGCAGAAAGCTTTATGCTTGCTGCAGGTGAAACTAGAAGTTTCCGAATTAGTGCAAGAGTTGCAAGCAATGCTCCAGAAGTTATTGTTAATGCAGCAACACTAAGCAGTGGTGGACACAGTGCAACAGCTACAGCACCAGTGTATGTCTTTGCACCACCACCTCCGCCACCTCCACCACCACCTCCTCCTCCGCCAGCACCAACGCCAGAAGTGATAACACCGCCACCTGCTCCTGCAAGCTTTAGCATTGCTAAGATTGCGGTTCAGAACACAGTGCAGGTTGGTCATAACGTAGACTTCATTATTGGTGTTCAAAACACAGGTGCGTCAGCAGGCACAGTCAATCTAAGTGACATGCTACCTGCAGGTCTTGACGGTGCAGACTTATCTACACAAGTAACACTTATGCCAAACGAGCAACGCAACTTCCCGATTACTGCTTCAGTACGTGAAGATGCACCAGATGTCATTGTGAATACAGCTTGTATAAGCGGTGTAAATGGTGAACAGTGTGCGATGGCACAAGTCAATGTTGTTAGACCAGTTGTTCGTCCTGACTTTAGTCAGCTTCGTTTCTCAGAAATTATCTTGAACTACGGTACTGAAGCTATCACTAATGTGCTTGCAGCAAGTGTATTGGTGAGCCACATGCCACCAACAGGCTCGAGCTATACACCAGGCAGTAGCTTCTTCAATGGTAATCCTATAGCCGACCCAGTCATTGACGACGTAGGTCGTTTGCTATGGCTAGTTGACAACACTAAAGGTCAAGTGAGCTACGGTGTTAAGCACGAAGGTAGCCTACCGCCAGTTGCGGAACCAAGCGTTACGCTTCGTACAGCAGACCGTGAAATCAGACTACTTGGTGACATATCATTCGATATCCTTGACCAGCTAGGTCTTACACAAGAAGCAATGATGCCAACAAAGTACGTTGGAGACGTTGCCATAGTTCCTTACCAAATCAATGTTGGTAACCGTTCACACGTTGATTTAGGTATCATCCTGCCAGCAGATGTAAGCATGGAGCATGACTACATCACGATTGGTGCGAACCTAGACTTCGTTGATCCAGATGCAGAACCACTTATCTCTGGTTATCAAATTGCGCTAGACGAATACGGCGAGGCAAGAATCCGTTTCGAACCTCAAACAACTGTTAAAGAACTCGACCTAGAGATTGCTTATGGTGAAGTCCTAAGAACAACAAGCCTAACCTTACTCGGTGCTGAAAGTGCTTTCTATCACTACCATGTAAGCGTAACTGCACGTCTTCTTGGTGATGACATTGCAGCAAACGGCTTCGGTCAAGGCTATGCTGAGATTCCATTTGCAGGTGGCACATTCCAAGCTGCGCTTGATGTAGGTGCAAACTATGCAAAAGATGACACAGACGCTTACGGCTTCAACATAGATACAGACCGTGGTCTTGTAAACAGACAAACACCAATCGAGCGCTTCCAGCTCACAGGTAGTGGTCAAGAAGCTCAAGGTACACTTCGCTCTGACGACGGTATCGCAGCTCGCTACGACAGCGAAGCAGTGAGCATCGGCTACTATGGTGGCGGCACGAACATTCCTGGTCTAAAAGCTGGTCCAGATATGACTGCTGCTCGTATCCAAACACACGGTGACTTCAAAGTATCTGGCTTTGCAGCCTTGGTTGCAGACAGTGCAAGAAGCCTCACCTTTGATAAAGAAGGTAAAGACGGCAATGGTCGCTTGGACGGTACAAGAACTTACCTCATCGGTGAGCCAGTATCTCGCTCAAGTGAACGTGTCACAATCACAAGCGTTACAGGTGAAACTGTACTAACTCGTTTTGAAGACTATACACTCGATTACCAAACAGGCTTGCTAACACTAGCAAAACCACTTTGGTACGTTGACGAAAACTACAACCCAATCACCATGCGTGTTGACTATGCACCAGCAAATGCTGCTCGCGATAAAGTAGCTTACGGTGCAGGTGTCGCCTATAACACAGGCAACTTCCGCTTCGGTGTAGGTGCAATGGACTTACAAGGTCCAGACGGTCTAGAAGTAGGCGCAGCAGCAACGTACGAGGCAGACACCTTTGGTGTAAACCTTGCGTACAACGCAAAAGTTGCTGAAGAAGGTCTCACTGATAGCACTTATAGCATCAACACTTGGGGTAACGGTGACTTCAATCCATTCGAGGCTCGAGCCGAGATGACTTTCACAGACAAAGGTCTGCAAGGTAAAGGTCGTGTAGGCTATAGCATCTTCGATACAGGCACGATTGCTCTAGAGCATCAAGGTAGTCAAGACAACCACGGTGTTGTCAGCAACCGTACTGATGCACTCTACGAGCAGCGATTTGGCAACTTCGGTCTTGGCGCAGGTCTTGGTTATGGCTGGGAACAGCAAGTGTTAAACGGTATCATCCGTGGTTTATATGAGACAGATCACCTCAATATAAACGTGACACATGCTCAACCATTCCAGTCTGATACTAACGCAACCACAAGCCTAGATAGTAACTTCAGAATCGACGAAAACCTATCTCTAAATACTGGCTTACAGTACGAGTGGGGTAATGAGTTGCAAGGTGTTGTAGGTCTTGACCAGCGTCTTGGCGATGCTAACTTAAGTGTTGACTATCAGCTACCAACTGCAAGTGGTGATGGTAACCGTGCTCGCTTCGGTGTAGACGTACCACTACCAATCACAAAGAACTTAGATCTTGACCTCTCAGCAGGTTACGACTACAAGTTCGGTGTTGGTCAACAGCAACTAGCTATAGGTACAGGTCTTCGCTATCACAACGACGACTTCAATGCGACTATCGGTGGGGAAGTTGCTATACCTAACGAAGGCGATACGAAGTTTAGCATCCGTACAGGTGCAACAGGTCAGCTTGGTCGTGACCAAACTATCTCTGCAGATGTGAACTATCAAGTTATGCCAAACCTAACTGGTCGTGCAAGCTTGTCATACGCTCTGAAGATGCAGCGCTTAACGCTACTGACGTACCACACGCTAACCAACAGTGAAGACGAGAACATCCTTAAAGGTGAATTTTCTCCAACCTTCCACTGGGCAGATAGCCTACAGCTACGTCCAAGCTTTGCTTACCGCAAGGACTTCGATGACCCAGATGCAGATACCTACCAAATCAGTCTTGGTGGAACCTATCTCTTCGGTCTAGATGTCGGTTCATGGGATCCAACGCTTGGTCTAGGTGGCTACGGTCACTACATCTGGCAACCTGGTACAGGTCAGGAGTCATTTGGTGCAAGTCTTGAACTTATGGCTAAAGTGCTTGACCCACTATGGTTGACAGTTGGCTATACCTACACTGATCTTCCAGGTGTTACAACTATCACAGAAGGCGGATTGTACTTCGGTATCAGCCTTCACAACGGTGGTCAGTTCTAAGGCTCAAAGTATTAGACAGTAAATAATGAGTTAGAAAGTTTGAGGCGCAGGGTAATTCCTGCGCCTCTTTTTTGTTTTTGATTTCAGAACGGTGCGTGGAACGACACCCTACAACTTCAATTTCCGTAGGATAGTGCTCTGCCCATCGCCTTTGCTTTTGGCTAAAAACGATGGGCGCAGCCACATCCTACG
>CALGZD010000085.1 GCA_937934635.1 uncultured Deinococcales bacterium | reverse complement strand
TTTGCTCATCGCTATGATACCGAAACCCCAATGGAAGAAATCGTTGAAGCATTTAGCGATGTTGTCCGAAGTGGACGTGCGCTTTACTGGGGAACTAGCGAGTGGTCAGCAACACAAATTGCTGAAGCGCATACTTTTGCTAAGGCAAATGGTCTGGTTGCACCAATTACCGAACAACCGCAGTATTCGATGCTTTACCGTGAGCGGGTAGAAAGTGAAATCTTACCTGTTACCAAGTCTAAAGGTATTGGCTTAGTGCTTTGGAGTCCACTAGCTATGGGGATGCTCACAGGCAAATATGATGGCGGCATACCTGAAGGTAGTCGCTTTGCTGAGAATGAGCGTTTTGCTGATAGCTTTATAAATGATGATAATGCTGCAAAGGTAAAAGCACTCAAAGCGGTTGCTGATGATTTAGGTATTACGAGAGCACAGCTTGCACTTGCGTGGTTGTTAGCTCAAGATGGCGTTAGCAGTGTTATTACTGGCGCAACAAAGGTAAGTCAACTAGAGGATAACTTAGGTGCTGCTGATGTTGTTTTGGAAGAAGCGCACCTTAAGCAAATTGATGACATATTAGCTAATCAAGAATCATAATATGGCTTTAGGCGAAGCATTAAAGACTTTAGAAGCAGAAGTTGGGCAAGAAACACATATCAGTGATTGGATTGTTGTTGACCAAAGCATGATTGATAAATTTGCTGAGGCAACTTTGGATTTTCAGTGGATTCATACTGATAAGCAGAAAGCTATGGCACACTCACCTTTTGGCAACACGGTTGCACATGGCTTTTTGAGCTTGTCTCTTATCCCTTACTTGACAGGGAGTGTAGATATTGAAAATCCACGTTTCCCAGACATGAAGTTGGGTGTTAACTACGGCATGAATAAGGTGCGTTTTCCTGCACCTGTACTTGAGGGTTCAAAAATTCGAAGCCGTACTACCTTGCTCAGTGTGGATGAAGTAGCAGGTAATGGTTTACAACTGACTTCAACTATTACAATTGAGATAGAGGGGCAAGAAAAGCCTGCGTGTATTGCTGAAATGCTTGGGAGACTGTATTTTTGATTTTAGGCTGACGATTCAAGCTGGTTACTTGTGAAAGTCCCCTTTATCAAGGGGGATTTAGGGGGATTTATTGAAGTGTATACCCATCGGACTCAGAATCTATTAGAGTCAGGTTAATTCTTACTCGTTACGAAGCTCGCCGATTCACTGCTGTTGCAGTGAATCGTGGAACTGCTATTTAGTAATACTATTTAGTAATGCTATTTTCGGGCTCAGTGTTACACGTATACAGGTAAATTGTGACACTAGCTTACATTTAAGTTTTTCATAATGTGTAATAAACCTGTGTGAGACATGGCTCTACACTCCTGTGTAGGTGAGTAGTGATCTAAAAGTCCTGTGTTGGGAAACCGCAGGTTGTTTTATTAGTTGCTCAATTTCAACTAAGAAGTTAAGAAGAGTAATCTAGTAGCAGGGGTATGAAAAGGACTTTTCTTGGCGCAACTGAAAGGTAATCCCCTATGTCCCCTATCCCTTACCCTTATGATGGACAGCAATTTGACGATAAAAGAAGTAATGAAAAGTGGCAGCCAAGTGTTTTAAGTGACCGTCATAAGATTTTGGTCTTGACTGCACATGAAGAGAGATTTGGTTCTGTGGTGGCTGATGACAGGCTCGATCCCACCTTCGTTTCTCTAACAGCACAGCCAAATCATTTAATTACTCACAACACATTAGTTTTGGACCTTTCTGATGTAAAGGCAACACCAGACCTATATGTATGGCTTGATAATCTTTATCAACACGCTAAAGGTCAGATGATTGCGCTTATTCCATCCTATAGCATAGAAGAGAAAGTCCAGTTGCTAGAATGTGGTGTTTCAGATTACCTAGATATAAACCTGTTCAATGCTGAAATACTCTATGAAACTGTATGTAAGAGTCTAAATCGTAAAACAAGTCGCTGGCAAAATTTCCTTCAACAAGTTGTTGATGTAAATCCAAATTTGATTTTTGTAAAAAATATCGAAGGTCAGTATGTGCTGGTCAATCAGGCGCTAGCAAAACGACATAATATCGAAATAGATAGCTTTCTTGGTAAAACAGACTTAGAACTGATGGAAGGCTTAGGGCAAGAAGAGGCTATTGCCTATATGGAGCAGGATAAAAGGCTGCTCGAGCACAAAGAAGATTTATATTTTCCCGAAGAAGTCATAAAGGATGAAAAGGGAAATAACCGCTATCTCAAGACGGTTAAGCGTGTTCTCTTTGGCGAAAATGGGGAAGCAAACTATATCCTTGGTATTTCAATGGATATAACCAATATTCGTCAGATTGAACAAGAATTGCGTCAAAATTATGCAGTGATTGAGAATAGCCCACTGATTTTCTTTAGGTGTACAACTTTTGCAAATGGGGAGCAGCTAGCCTTTGATTTTATTTCTAACAATATTGAACGCTATGGTTTTGAAACAGAAAAACTATTAAATCAAGAGACTGATTTTTTACAAGATATATGTCATACAGAAGATGTCGAAATTCTTCAAAAATTTATGCGTAAAGCTATAAAGGAAGGGCATAGTGAATTCCAAATAGCTTTTCGAATTTTTACAGAAGAAAAGTTGATACAAGAAAAGAAAATACGCTGGTTAGAGGCTACTTTTTTTGTTCAACATGGTTCAGAGTCAGAGACTCACAAAGCACAAGGTTTCTTTCTTGATATTACAGAGAAGAAAAATAGTGAAACAGAGCTTCAAAGTCTGATTGAGAAAATCGAATATCAAGCATCCCATGATGAACTGACAGGGCTTCCAAACCGTCGTTTATTCTGTGATCAGCTAGCTCAAGCAATGAACTATGCACAGCACTCGCAAAAACGAATAGCAGTGATTTTTTTGAAGCTAGAAGACTTCAAGATGATTAATGATACCTATGGCAATACCGATGGTGATGAACTACTCAAACAGGTCATACAACGTTTTCAATCAATCACTAGCGATACTGATAGCATTGCAAGAATTGATGGTGTGAAACTCGCTATTTTAATTAACAATTTGAATGCTAAAGAAGACATTTTTGGGGTTGCCCATCGTTATCTTGCTTGTTTAGATGCTGCTTTTAAGGTTAATGGACAAGCTGTTATGCTCAATGCGGATATTGGTGTGAGTTGCTATCCTGAAGATGGAGAAAGCCCACATGTTCTAGTCAATTATGCTGAGATTGCGATGGATTATGCAAAGCAAAAAGGTAAAGGTAATATTCGGATTTTTACGCAAAATCTAGCCAAAGAGGTACGTGAACTTGCTGCTATAGAAAGTAGCTTACGGTTGGCGGTTGAGCGTGGGGAATTTTTGCTTCACTATCAACCTCAGATTTCTTTTGATACAGGTGAAATGGTAGGTGTAGAAGCTTTGCTTAGGTGGCAACGCCCAGAAGCAGGTCTAGTACCTCCAGGCAAGTTTATTCCTGTTGCTGAAGAAACGCTTCTTATTATTGATATTGGTAAATGGGTGTTGTTCGAGTCCTGTGCTCAGGCGGTAAGATGGCACAAACAAGGTTTCCCGATTACTATTTCTGTTAATGTGGCTGCTCCGCAGTTTACCCATGAAAATTTTGTTGAAACGATTAAGTTAGCACTTGCGAGTAGCGGGCTTGAAGCTCACTACTTAGAAATTGAAGTGACGGAAGGTGTTGTCATGCACAATATAGGCTTTGTGGCAAAACGTCTTCAGGACATTCGTGATTTAGGTGTGAGCGTTGCGCTTGATGATTTTGGAACTGGTTTTTCCTCACTCAAGTATTTGCAAAATTTACCTTGTGACAGGTTGAAAATTGATCGTTCTTTTATTATGAATATAGGTTTGAGTTCAGATGATGCAGGAGATCGTGCTTTGGTTGAAAACATCATGCGCCTTGGGAGTAGTTTTAATTTAGAGATTATTGCTGAAGGTATTGAAACACAAGAACAAGCGGAGTACCTGCAAACGCTTGGCTGTGGTTATGCACAAGGTTTTTACTATGCTCGACCTGTGCCTGCTGAAGAAGTTCTTCTTTCAGAAGCGAACTAATAAAAGTAGATAGACAAATTATAGGCAGTATGAGCAAATAGATACTGCTAAATACTGCCAGCTTTAAGTATCTTGAATAGCGGTATTGTAGTTAAGGTATTCTATAGAAATGTCATTATTGAAGTACCTTGCCTGTGGGATTTGTCTATTGTTCTTGAACTGTTTTGCGTTTGCACAAGAGAGTCTTTCCTTCGAAATTTGTGAAGCGATTACAAAACAGGATAATCCTAGAATTTTGCAAGGTTTGGATAATTGGCTTTTTAGTCGCACAGATTTAATTTCAGATATTGCCATAACAGATGAAGCACTGTTACAGCTTAAAGAATTAAAGGCTGCGCTTGACTATAGAGGTATTGAAGTCGTTTTTGTTTTATTACCAAGCCGAGGCATGATGCACTACGATAAGTTTGACCTAAGTCAAGAACGTTTTCAAAACTATGATTTGAAGCAAGCGATTGAGTCTTATGAAAATGCTCTGGCAGTATTGACAGATGTTGGTTTTGTTGTGCCGAATGTCTATGAATATTTGCTTGAAAATGCCCAAGGGCAAGATTTTTCTTTTAAGCGGGATTCACATTGGTTGCCAAATGCTGCTGCATTGACAGCGGAAGCAGTGAAAGATGTTTTAATAGGCAAGCCTGTTTATGAGGGTTTAGAACTTACTGAGTATGAGGCTGTTTTACGAGAAGTTGGTGCTAGGGATTCAGATTTGGCTCGAGCCCTCAACATCCAGTGCAAGCTATCCATTCCCCCTGAAGCACAAAACATATACGAGCTCAACTCTGCTACTAATCAAACAGATTTATTTTCAGAAAGTAAAACAAGTCTTGTTCCATTGTGGGGTACAAGTTACAGCCAAACCTCTAACTTTGCAGAATTTCTTCAAGCTGAGCTTGATGTTGATATCCTCAATTATGGCTACGGTGCCGCAGGACTATGGCGTTCGCTCAGGCACTACTTTTTAGAAAAAGATTTAGATAGTGACTATGCAGATGTTGTGATTTGGGAAATTCCCTACGGCTATTTTGATGAGTTCAATTTTATAGGGCTGTATCAAGAACTTATACCAACAGTCTATGGAGCTTGCCAAGATGATTTGGAAGTTGTACCCACTGTTTCAAAAGCACTAAATCAAAATCAAGCAGTGAATATGCTAGGTGCTGAAGCACAATCCTTTGAACAATCTAGTCTTGAGCAAGCAGCGTGGCAGGCTGTTAGATCAGATGTAGTGTCAATGAATGAAAACGGTGTAATGAATGACAAGGCTGTAAAGATGATATTCAATGGAGAGAAAAATCCTTGGCTTAGTCATTTTGTAGACACAGGTCAGACTTTGAGTCATAGCTTTTACGAATTTAGTGTGTGGCTATGGACAGATGCTGATCAGCCTAAGAACGCAGCACTGACACTCTTTTCAGGTAAGGATAATGTAAAGGTTCAGAACGTGACTCTTACAACAGAACCTAAGCTTTACACCGTTTTACATCAGTTTTCTGAAACTGATAAAACTGGGTTTACGATTCGGATAGACGCTTTAAAAAGACAATGGAGTGCAAACAGTAAAGGATTTTATCTATATGCTTCAGACCCGAAGTTGCGTCCGTTAGAGTCTTTTGAACTACTGAGCCTAGACGGAAGTGATTTGTTAAGTAATTTGCTAAGTGATTTGTCAAGTGGTGGATTATATAGCAGCCTAAGCTTTGAAGACGCGCTTGTTAGGAATTACCAATTGCGCTATGACTATGCAGATGGTAGTTCAGCAGATGGTAGTTCAGCAGATGGTAGTTCAGCAGATGGTAGTTCAATAACTCAAGTGATTGAGCGAGATGACTACTCAGATAACAACGGTCGTTTTTTTCATGACCTTCCTACCAGTGTAGAAACAGCTTTAAGTAAAGTGTATCTTGATGGTCTGATGTCTTCGGCACAG
>CALGZD010000084.1 GCA_937934635.1 uncultured Deinococcales bacterium | reverse complement strand
TATCAAACGCAGAGTTTCAGGGGCAGTCTAATAACTTTATATTGTTCTAAGTAACGTCCAGCATCTCATTTATAGAATTTATTTTCCCCTCTCCCAATTTTAGGATAGAGGGGTCAGGGGTGAGGGCACAAAGTCAAGCACTACATACCAATTTGTCAATTATGAAAATACTTCAAGTTCACAATAGATACGAGCAATTAGGTGGCGAAGACACTGTCTTGGAGCTTGAAAAAGAGTTACTCACATCACATGGTCATACAGTCGATAGTTTTGGTGTCAGCAATGAAGATTTAGATAGTAGTGGCATCATCAATAAAGTAAAACTTGGTGCTATGACCCTTTGGTCGCAAAAGTCTTACCGTGCTATCGGTGAATACTTAGAGTCTTCACCACCAGATATTGTTCATGTCCACAACACCTTCCCACAACTAAGCCCCAGTATTTACTGGGCTATACAGAAAAAGCATATTCCTATAGTCCAAACATTACATAATTACAGGCTGACCTGTGCCAATGGTTTGTTGATGCGACAAGGAAAGCCTTGTGAACTTTGTGTTGATGGGTTTGCATTACCAGCTTTAAAGCATAAATGCTATAGAGACAATATTCTAAGTACAGGTGCGCTTGTAGGAATGCAGCAATTGCATAAAACTATTGGCACTTTTAAATATAAGATAGACAGGTATATTGCTTTAAGTAATTTTGCGAAAGACATCATGGTACGTGCTGGTTTGCCTGAAGAAAAAATTTTGGTAAAACCCAATTTTGTAAGCAAGCCAAATATTGAGGTTGTGCCCGAAAGAAAAAAACAGGTCATGTTTTTAGGTCGACTTGCCTATGAAAAAGGTGTTGACTTGTTACTAGATGCTTGGAAGCAAGCTGATACTCAGGACTATAAGCTGCTGATTGTTGGGGATGGTGAAAATCGAGGGGTTTTGGAGGAGCAGGCAAAAAGGATGGATGATGTGGAGTTTGTGGGGTGGCTCGAGCGCCCCCGCGCTCTCGCCCAAATCGCTGCTAGTGAGTACCTCGTCATGCCGTCCCGCTGGTACGAAGGTCTTTCTATGGTTCTTCTAGAATCGCTATCGCTAGGCACGCCTGTCATCGTCCCAAATGTAGCAGCCTTTCTGGATGTAGTTACACCTCAAACAGGCTTTTTCTTCGACCAGCAAAACCCAAATTCACTTATACCTGCTTTAGAACAAGCCTTACAAACAACCCCTGAAGTTTGGCAAGCTATGTCACAAGCAAATATAACAAGGCATCAGGAGCATTACAGTCCTGAAGTAAATTACAAACAGCTCATAGAAATCTACGAATCTTTACTGTCCTAAAAACTTGATTTCCAGAATGACCTTGTTAGATAAAATTTAAGAGTGTTACCATCTCAAACCCTGCTTAAAGGTTTATTCGTTTTTTAGTCTGTTATTTTTATTTTAAAAACTAACAATACGTTTTTGTCTTCTTTACAACCTATTTAAAATTTACAACTTTTGGTTTTACGTTCTAGTTTCACATAGTTTTAAATGGTGAATTGATGCGTCTTTTCTTTGAACTCAGCAAACTACACTTTCGCCAACAGATGGCATACCGTACCTCTACATTTTCAAACCTGTCTGTGAATTTCTTTTTTGGTTTGATGCGTATAGCAGTACTGCTTGCACTGTACGGTGAACGAGAAAGTGTTGAAGGTTTGGACTTAGTTGGCGTAGTAACTTACCTAGCACTATCCCAATCTTTAATTACCTTTATCACCATCTTTGGCAGTGGTGACCTCATGCGTGCTGTCTACAGTGGAGAAATTGCCACTCAATTACTTAAACCCATGCACTACTTTAACTACGCCATGGCAGAAGATATGGGTCGTTCAATGTTTAACCTAATCTTTCGTGGTGTATTACTCTTCGCTATTTACGACCTCTTTTTTAAAGTTACCTATCCTGCCAATGCATTAGTCTGGCTATGCTTTTTTGCCTCGATATGGCTTGCTTGGCTCATCAGCTTTGCATACAGATTTCTCGTAAACACCAGTAGCTTTTGGACACCAAATGCCAAAGGTATGTTGCGTTTCTTCTTTACACTTAGCTGGTTACTTTCTGGCTTTCTTATGCCCCTTCGTCTTTTCCCCGATTGGCTACAACGCATTGCAGCTTTCACACCATTTCCCTATGTACTCGACACACCAGTTGAAATATATATGGGGTTACGCTCTCCAAACGAAATGCTAGAAAGCTTGCTCTTACAAGCGTTTTGGGTCGTTGCACTAATTCTTCTAGCGCAATTATTTCTTAAGCGTGGTACACGTCGCTTAGTGATTTTGGGAGGTTGATACATGCACCAAGCAACTCTATACTTCCGCCTCGTCCTTGTGCAATTACAAAGCCAATTACAGTATCGTGCTTCTTTCGTTTTTGAAATTTTAAGCACTGCCTTCATTGTCTTTGTCGAATTTCTAGCAGTGGCTGTGGTATTTGAACGTTTTGAGCACATCAAAGGCTGGACACTAGGTGAGGTAGCGCTACTTTGGGCAATGGTTGAAATATCTTTTGGACTCATGGATATGCTGTTCCAAGGCTTTGACCCTCCTGTATTTGCGGAAAAGATTCGACTTGGCACTTTCGATCAATTGCTATTGAGACCTGTAAACATCACCTTGCAAGTACTCGCAAGTGAGTTAGAACTTCGCCGTATTGGCAAAATCATTCTTGGCATTGCTATCTTTTTTCTTGCTTTAAACCTTACAGATATTGAGTGGACATGGGTTAAAGTAGCACTTGTACCTTGCATGATTCTCAGCATGACTATGTTCTTTGCAGCCCTCTTCATGTTTGGCTCAACCATCACCTTTTGGACTGTTCAATCGATCGACTTATTAAAAATACTCACCTATGGTGGCAGCTACCTCATGACTTACCCTATGCATATCTACCAAAACTGGATGCGTCGTATTTTTACTTTTATCATTCCAGCTATATTTCTCAACTACTATCCAGCACTCTATATTCTAGACAAACCAGACCATTTTAATTTTCCAAGTTTTGCGCCATTTATAGGCATAGCACTAGCAGCAATGATGCTACTACTTGCCTATAGATTTTGGATATTTGGCATTCGCCATTATCAAAGTACAGGTTCATAACATGATAGCTGTAAAAAATCTAAACAAACACTTTAAAGTTCGAAAGCACCACAAAGGTCGCTTTGCTGCACTTCGCAATCTTGTTACACAAGACGTTAATGTTGTCAAAGCTGTTGATGACCTAAGTTTTGAGGTCTCTAAAGGTGAGCTAGTTGGCTACCTCGGACCAAATGGGGCAGGGAAATCTACAACCCTCAAAATGCTCACAGGACTTCTTGTGCCAAGCAGTGGTCACATAGATGTCAACGGCTTTCTACCATGGAAAAACCGCCAACGATATGTAAACCGCATAGGCGCTGTTTTTGGTCAACGGAGTACACTTTGGTGGGATTTACCAGTTGTTGAGTCTTTAGAACTCTTACAACACATCTATAAAATACCTAAGGATGTATTTACTACAAACTTTTCAGAGTTTAAAAACTTGTTAGACTTAGAATCTTTTTTAGACACACCTGTTCGTTCTCTTTCTTTAGGTCAGCGAATGCGCGCAGACATCTGTGCTGCACTCATGCACAATCCAGACATTCTCTTTTTAGATGAACCCACCATCGGGCTAGATGTCGTGGCTAAAGAACGTATCCGTGAATTTATAGCACACATAAACAAAGAACGTGGAACCACCATTGTGCTCACAACCCATGACTTAGCTGATGTCCAAAAACTGTGTCAACGCGTCATGATTATTGATCATGGTCAATTACTCTTTGATGGTCAACTAGATAATTTACAACAACGCTTTGGTGGTAAGCGTCAGCTTTTAGTAGATTTCGCTGAACATTATACTGATGTCAACATAGAAGGCACTGAACTTTTAAAGCTTGATGGAAAACAAGTTAGCTATGCCTTTTCAAAAGATGTGCTAAGTGCTTCTGAACTTATAGGACGCTTGAGTGCCAAATTCAGCATTAGTGATTTGACAGTTCAAGAGCCTGATATCGAAGAAACGATTCGCAATATTTATGAGCATAAACTTTTGGAAAACTGATTGCACTGTTATTCAAATAGCAGTTCTACGATTCACTGCTGTTGCAGTGAATCGGCGAGCTTCGTAACGAGTAAGAATTAACTCACTTAGTGTGTACAGTTGTTACGTGGAAACGCTAGTACATATATTTTCGGACACTGTATTAGGTGTGGAAATTAGGTAGCAATTAGGTGGCAATTAGGTGGCAATTCTACTATATCCATGCTTCATATATTCACAAGCTATGACCAGAAAACCCTTGAAAAACACACTCATAACTACATAAAGTAAAGCACGTGAACAATTTAGTAAGTCCTCAATCCGTTAAGGATGTAGCTCAGACTGCCTTTGAAAAGACACAAGAAATATTAGGTAGTTATAGCTTCGATAAAAATGAAATCTATTATACCTTTGCAGACAAAAGTATTGTGCCAACCTTTCTGGTTGAAGCAATTTCACGCAAAGACGTAAATACACAAGTTAGCATCCCCAATATACACGGGCACACCAGCACATTTTTTCCTGCTTTTGGTGCTTCTATGTCTTTTATGCGTGCTCGTTTTGCAAGAGATGTACATGGGTCTTTTGCTAACGAAGTTGGTGGCATTCATATCCTGCCACGTGTAGCTGCTACTGATAAAGAAAGACTTGCAGATATTGATGCTTCTGCACCTAGTATTGTTGGAACAGCACTTGGCATCAATGATGATGAATCCTTTTTGAAAGAACTCTTGCAAAGAGAACATCTACATTTCTTATCAATTGATATTGCCCATGGTGCAAATGCTGCTGCATTACCAGTACTTTTCAGGCTTAGAAATTTAGGCGTGAGTAAAGGCATTATTCTTGGAAATGTTGGCTCGGTCGAAGGTTTTCTTTTTGCTTATTGGCTTATGAAGCTAGCAGGATTTGAAGACTTTATCATCAAGGCAGGTGTTGGACCAGGCTCTGTTTGTACAACTCGAATTAATACAGGGGTTGGCGTAGGACAGCTTACGTTGCTCGAACAAATCAAACAGATGAGGGAAGAACTTGATCTTTCGGGTGTACATGTCATCAGTGATGGTGGTGTCAACACTGCTGGCGATTTCGTAAAAGCTTTAGCCTTAAGCGACGCTGTCATGATGGGTAAATTCTTCGCTAGTGGAAGCTTTGAAGAAGAGGTTCTTATCAAGGAAGATGACAAGCTCGTAGGTGTTCAGTTATACGGTATGGCTTCAGCAATGGTCACAGAAAAGCGCAACTACATCGAAGGTTCATCGCAAGTGCTCAAGAGCTTCCACCAAGATGCAGGTGAAGCAATCAGCCGATTACGTGAAGGACTGCAAAGCGCTATGACTTATGTTAATGCGACAGACCTAGCAAGTTTTAAAGAGAATGTAAGGTTTGCAACTAATTCTCACGCTACGATTATTGAAAGTGGTGTTCACTAGAATAGTTATATTCCTAAAAAGACAAAAAACTGGCGACACAATTTTTAGTATCGCCAGTTCTGTTTTATATACTTATTCAACCAACAATTATTACCGTATCAATGAAGATTCGCCTGAAACAGCATCGATGCACATTCAGCGAGATATAGAAGTTGGGCGTGACGATGATTGGCATACTTCAACTCGTATGGAAGCGGTTAATCGTAGTGATGCTACAACTTTTTACACTGATATAAAACTTACTGCTAAACACAACGGTGAAGTCGTTTTTGAACGTAGCTATCCTAGTGAAAACCCTCGTTTCCCAGAAGTAGAAGAAAACAAGTAATCTTGTAGGATGGGCTATGCCCATCAATACACAAGTATAATTATATCAATTCTGAAAACCTAAAACTAAAGATTTTGGGTTTTTCTGTTAAATGAATTGTATTTGATTATTTCTAGAAGATGGGCACAGCCCATCCTACAACAGCTACACAAAATCTCATTTTTTCATAGGTCTTACTAAAATGCCATCAAGTCCGATTTTTGCATCGTGACGTTCATTCTTATTTGGATATTTATTACCTAAATCTTCAATTATCTTTTCAAATTGTTCAGATCCTAAATCTACAGGCTCTTTGTCCTTAAGTATAGAACTTAAATTGTCAAAAACAACTTCATTTAACAATATTTCCATTCGAAAATATGGAAATTGAGTTACGACGTAACCTTCTTCTTTAGATTGAGGGCTTGTCGCATTGTTGAGAAAAAGCTGAGTTATTGGTGCATAATAATCTGTTAATAAAGACTCACGCAAAAATTTTATAGTTGTTAAATGATGTTTCGAAAACTTTGCCCTATGATGGGGATATGTACCATTAATACTATTGGCAGAAGGGTGAACTATAGCAGAACAATCATTTATTAACCAATGACAACTCATATACTCGTCAAAATAGGTTGCGGAAACAACATTATCAAATGGAACTAAACCATTAATTTGATAAAGGCTATCTGCTTGTTCTTTTGCTCTTACTAAATCTTTATCACTTGGACGATTTTTTGACCTACCTTTACTTTCGTAAACTCCCCATGCTCCTTGTAAATTCATTCCAACTAAATCAGGACTACGATTCGTCCTCAAATAAGGACGAATCAAGGGTGTAATTCTATTATAAACATTTGTTTTTTTGTATACA
>CALGZD010000083.1 GCA_937934635.1 uncultured Deinococcales bacterium | reverse complement strand
TGGATGATGAAGCAAAATCAACTAGTTTTCGCAGTGCAATTGAGAGCAGTGCAATTGAGAGCAGTGCAATTGAGAGCAGTGCAATTGAGAGTGGAGATTTTGGTGATGTTTTTACAGAACAAGAATTGGCAATATTAGCTTATGCTAAAAAATTGAGTCAAAACCCTGCTGATATGGTTGAGCCGGATGTTCAGAATCTTCGGGATGCTGGTGTGGATGATGGGGAAATTCTTGAGATAAATCAGGTCACAAGCTATTTTGCCTATGCCAATCGTATGGTTTTAGGTTTAGGCATCAATACTGAAGGGGATGTTTTAGGTACTTCACCGAATAGTTCTGATGGTGATGACTGGAGTCATTCTTAAGCGATAAGGGCACTAGATAAAGCTCTTCCACGATTAACTGACCTAAGTCAGTTAATCGGCGAGCGGAGTGCGAGTAGGAACGAACTCATTTAGCATGGGTCAATATTACGTGGAAACGCTAATATTTCTAAAATTTAACTGTTAAACGGGTGTTCCCTAAATGTGGAATGCCCTTTCTTTATGCCTTTAGACTTGATATTTAGTCAGTTTTAGCTTATAATTTAGGCATGGCTAAAAATATTGCCAAGAACGACTCAAAACTTAATGGCTCAGAGCAGAACGCTAATACTCAAATATCTAATTCAGTAGAGGATTATCTAAAAGCGATTTGGCTGACAGCCCAAGATGGTGCTGCCTCAACTAATGCTTTAGCTGAACAGCTCAACATAGCTGCGCCTTCGGTTTCTGCCATGTTGAGTAAGTTGCAAGCTTTGGAGTTTGTGGTCTATGAGCGTTATAAAGGTGTTTCACTTACAGCAATAGGTAAGGCAAGGGCTTTAGAGCTTTTGCGCCGTCATAGGTTGATTGAGACTTTTTTGTTCGAACACTTTGAGTATAGTTGGGATGAAGTTCATGAGGATGCGGAGCGGCTCGAGCACGCCGTCAGTCCACGCTTTATCGAACGTTTGGCAGTATTCCTGGACCACCCAAGTCATGATCCACACGGTGACCCTATTCCATGCCCAGATGGCACTTTGCCAGATACGCCAAATATGGCTTTGGCAGAGCTAAAGGCTGGAGAGCACTTTGTGGTTGCGAGACTTTTATCGCAAGCCTCCGATGTTTTGGCTTATTTAGAAAAGCTAAAAATTCAACCAGGAACCCAGTTGAAGGTTATAGATATTGAACCTTTAGGTGGATTAGTTCATGTTCTAATTGATGAATTACCACAAGCGCTATCAAAAGAACTCGCTATGATAGTGCGGGGCAGTATTGTTCTTTCAGCATAAACAAATTAATTATTAGTCGAAAGACTGTTAGAAGATTTTTTCGAAAGGAATTCGATATGAATTTAAAAATTATTTTTAGAAATATACGATTAGCTGTACTACTAACTCTACTACTGACTGTATTACTGGCAATCAGTCCAGCTAGTTTAGGTATGGCACAACAGTTGGATATTTTGACAACCACTGCCATGGTTGGTGATGTCGTCAAAAACGTAGCAGGTAGCTGTGCGGATGTCTCAGTGATGATGGGACCTGGGGTAGACCCACATTTGTATAAAGCAAGTGCAGGTGATGTTCGTGCGTTACGCAACGCAGATGTCATCGTTTACAACGGCTATTTTTTGGAAGGTCAAGTTGGTGAAGTGCTAGACCGTTTTGGGCGCAGCAAAGCTGTGATTGCTCTAGCCGAAATTGTGCCTGTGAGTAATGCACCTGATGCTAGTGGTAATGATGCTAGTGGTAATGCGGGTGAAAGTGCAGCAAGTGAGGAATCGTCTGAAAATTTATCAGGAGATACAGCAGGTGAGTCTGAGTTATATACCTTACTAGATCTTGAAGACTATGGGGTAGACCCCCACTTGTGGATGGATGCAAGCTACTGGCTAGCAACGGCTCTGCCACTGGCTGAAAAATTACAAGCGGAAGCACCAAATTGTGAAGACGATATGCTTGAAAATGCCTTGAACTATAGTGCAAGACTTGCAGCGCTTGATGCATGGATAAAAACAAGCGTGGCAACCATTCCAGAAGAGCAGCGCATATTAGTAACAGCACACGATGCTTTTGCTTACTATGCAAGAGCTTACGACCTTGATGTAGCTGCTATTCAAGGCATTAGTACCAGTTCTGAAGCATCGATTAGTGACATTCGGGCAACAGTTGACTTGGTGCTCGAGCGCAATATTCCAGCTATCTTTGTGGAAAGTAGTATCAACCCTGCAACAATTGAAGCTGTCCTTGCTGCTGTTAAGAATGCTGGTGGTGACACTGTGATTGGTGGTTCGCTCTATAGTGATGCGATGGGCGATGAAGGAACGGCTCAAGGTACATACATCGGTATGCTTTTCTCCAATACAAAAGAGATTGTTGAAGCGCTCGGTGGTGAGTTGCAGGATGTGCCTGAGGAGCTTATGAGCTGGACAGAACGTTGGGGCCTGTAGTGGAAACGAATTTCTTATGATAAGACAACACGTTAATAACCACGAATCTGGCTACGCCCTTCATGTAGAAGATTTAACTGTCAGCTACGGAACGAAACCTGTTTTGTGGGACATTGACCTCAATGTTCCACCAGGTGTTTTGGCAGCGATTGTCGGACCAAATGGTGCAGGCAAAAGTACGTTGATTAAAACGGTTTTGGGCTTAATCAAACCTGCTGCTGGACATGTCTATATTCACGGCAAGCCGTACGTAAAACAGCGTCATCTAGTTGGCTATGTGCCACAGCGTTCTTCGGTTGATTGGGATTTTCCAACAACTGCGCTTGATGTCGTGACGATGGGGCTTTATGGTCGTTTGGGTTGGCTGCGCCGAGCTGGTAGAGAAGAGCGTCGCAGAGCAGCGAATGCACTTGAGCAAGTGGGGATGGAAGCGTTTGGAAATCGACAGATAAGTCAGTTGAGTGGTGGTCAAAGGCAGAGGGTTTTCTTGGCGAGGGCTTTGGTACAAGATGCTGATCTCTACTTCATGGATGAACCCATGGCTGGTGTAGATGCAACTACAGAACGCGCTATTATTAATATTCTTAAAGAACTTCGTAGCTTAGGTAAAACTGTGATTGTCGTTCACCACGATCTACAAACGGTTTCTCAATATTTTGATTGGATGCTGCTCCTAAATGTTCGTGCCTTGGCACAAGGTCGTGTTGAAGATGTCTATACTGCTGAGAATTTACAAAAGGCTTACGGCAGTCAGATTGCTTTATTGCAGAATGCGGATATTCCTTCAGCAAAAAAAAGCGTTATCTCCAATGAAGTAAGTCAGGAAGCGTTACAGAAAAATTAAAGGCTGTATTTTATGGATGCAATAATTAGTTTCTTGACCGACTTTAATATTAGGAATGTGGTGCTTGGTGCAGCCTTGCTTGGTGTATCGAGTGGCGTACTTGGTAGCTTCGCTGTTTTACGCCGACAGAGTTTATTGGGCGATACCTTAGCACATGCTTCGCTTCCAGGCGTCTGCCTTGCTTTTCTGATTGTGGGTACAAGACAAGCTTTACCAACTGTGTTAGGTGCGTTGGTTGTTGGCACGATTGCAGCCTTTACTGTTTTGTTGATTATCAGGCGAAGTCGTCTGAAAACAGATGCTGCACAAGGCATTGTTCTAAGTGTCTTTTTTGCTTTGGGCATCGTCATGCTGACCTTTATAGGAAATCAGAATAATGCAGGTCAGGCAGGTTTGGAGAGCTTCTTGCTTGGGCAAGCAGCATCAATTCTACCTGCTGATGTTCGGCTGATGTTTAACATCACCTTGATTGCTTGTGCTTTAGTTTTGGTAATGTGGAAAGCATTTAAAGTCATCAGTTTTGATTCGGATTTTGCAGCAAGCTTAGGGATTCCAGTTTTAAATCTAGAATTACTCATGACGGCGATGGTGGCTTTGGCTATTGTCATTGGCTTACAGCTTGTTGGGGTTGTGCTCATGGCATCGATGCTAATTGCCCCAGCGGTGGCAGCACGGCAGTGGGTGAAGAGTCTTGAAATGATGGTTCTGCTTGCAGCAGTCTTTGGAATGCTTTCAGGTGTTAGTGGGGCGCTCTTAAGTAGTTTGGGGCGTGGTTACTCAACAGGACCGCTGATTGTCATATGTGCCTCTGTAATTGTAATGATTTCGCTGTTTCTTGCCCCAGAGCGTGGCTTGTTGTGGGCAGCGATTAAGCGTAGAAGGCACCATGGTGTGCTTCGGACAAGACAGGTTCTTACCGATATGTACCATATTGCCGAAGAGCACAATGATAAACAGTATCCGATTGAAATCGGTATGGTGAATAGTCTATACGGTATGCGTTCTGAACGTGTTTTGGAGCGTTTAAGGTCACAAGGTTGGTTGCGCTATGACCAGCACATGCCAGAAGAAGGACGGCATGTGGTGCTTACAAGCGGTGGTTATAAAGAGGCAGAGCGTATTTTGAAGGATTTGACAAAGCATGATTGATGTATACACAGTTGCTATGATGATTACAATTCATGCTTGTCTGTTGCTGTTTGTTACAGCAGTGTGGATACATCTTGGCAGTTTTTTTCGCTTTGTTACAAAAACATGCTATCAGTCGTTCAAAGCGGTGTGTGGAATGGCATTCTATATGCCTAATATTAAAGTCGGTGGATTTTATCAAAGAAGTCTTTTGATTTGCCTTGGCTTTGACGTAGAAACTTTGAGGTTTGAGGCATGATTGAGGGGCTTTTAAATAATCCTGATTTTGTAATCGTGGCAGTTGGAACGCTTGTTGGCATAGCCTCTTCTATTGTGGGTAGCTTTTTGGTGCTCCGTAAGGCTAGTATGCTTTCGGATGCTATGAGCCATTCTATTCTGCTTGGCATTGTGGCAGTTTTCTTTATAACTGGTAATCAGCATTCGCCTTTTTTCTTGCTGGGTGCAGCAGCTGTAGGAGTTCTTACGGTTGTACTTACTGAAAGTTTGGCACAAAGCAGACGCGTGAACTACGATGCTGCTATAGGGCTAGTCTATCCATTTCTTTTTGCGATAGCTGTGTTGCTCATCAATATTTTTGTCAGGAATGCACATATTGATGTTGATGCTGCCCTGTTAGGGGAGATTGGACTTTCATGGTTGGATACGCAGCCATTCTTTGGCATAGAAATCCCAAGTTCACTGCTTCGCATGACTGTGGTTACACTCATCAATATCGCTTTTGTAATTTTGTTTTACAAAGAACTAAAGTTAGCGACCTTTGACAGTGGTTTAGCTGCCACTTTAGGCTTTCGACCAGGTTTTCTTTACTATGCTTTATTGAGTCTTACTAGTTTAACGGCAGTTGCTGCTTTTGATGCTGTTGGTGCAATTCTGGTTGTTGCTTTTATCATCGTACCTCCAGCGTCAGCTTATTTGCTTACCGATAAGCTTTGGATTATGTTGGCTATTGGTTCAGTTATTGCCTTTTTATCTAGCTTGCTTGGCTATGGCAGTGCCTTTTTGCTTGATGTGTCGATTAGTGGCATGATGGCACTTTTTACGGGTGTATTTTTTACGCTTTGTTTTTTGTTTAGTCCTCGCTATGGTTTGATTGCTCAGAGCTTTCGTTTTAGACAACAAAAGACTATGAATGCACAGCGGACTTTGCTTATTCACTTATTTAATCACGAAGATCATGAAGATTCTGCTGAAGAGAATGTTTTGTCTGCGTTAGAGTCTCACCTTCGTTGGTCGCCAGCACATGCACGGGAAATTGTGATGGATTGTTTGGATGATGGCTTGATTACTAAAAAGCCTGATAGTCAGGAACTATTTCTTACTGAGAAGGGTCGGATTTGGGCTAGGGAAGTGCTCGAGCCGTGGCAACACTCCTAGTTCATCTTGAAAATCTTATACACAACTAAGGAAATCGTACTATAGTAAGGAATAATGAAAGTAACACTAACAAGTAAAGGACAAGTTACGATTCCTAAAGATGTAAGGGAAAAGCTTCAACTTGAAACAGGTGACAAGCTCGAGTTCTTACTGCATGAGGACGGTAGGTTAGAGCTATTACCAATAACATCCTCTTATGCTAATTACTTAATCGCACATAAAAATAAACAAGCAGGTTGCTTATCAACTATTACATTTGACAAAAAAGCTTCCAAGCACAGATTTTTCCAAACACTATAGATTTTTATCGCAAGCAGGAGACCTGTTATTTTGGTTCTTTCGGCGGAACCGAAAACACAAAAAACACCGACCCCAATCCAGCAAGCACAGCCAAAACCACAAAGCTATTGGTATAACTTCCAAACAAATCTGTGAGGATACCTGCCAGCATCGGTCCTAAGATTATCCCAACCGTAACGATGACCGCAGAGTTACCCATAATTTGGGCAAAGTTCTTTGGGCCAAAATAATCAGCCCGCATAAGTTGCATCAGTGGCGCACGAATCCCCCAAGCTAAGCCATGAATAAGTGTGAAGCTATATATCCAAAAGAGTGATGTGCCAAAGGCAAGCATAAGAATCGCAACTGAGTGTCCAAGCATACAAATGACAATCAATAGACGTTGATTCATCTTTGATCCTAGATAACCACCCAAGAGCTGTCCTGCGATTGTTATTGCTGTTAGTAAAGCAAATATATTAGTGGCAAACTGAATGCTTAAACTTCGTTCTTCTTTCAAAAAAGGCACAAGATGTGCCATGAGTGCAAAGATGAGCATCAACGCTAAAGCGTGACCAAAAGATAATAACCAAAAGGCAGGTGTTGCCATGGCTTCTTTTGCAGTGAAGTTATAGCTGCTCTGTTTTTGATGTTTGTTTGCTATCCTTTTTTCGTAAACTTTGCCATCTGGAATTAAGCCTAAATCAGTAGGATTATTTCGAATGACTGAGGTAAAGAGTAGACCTAGTACAAAAATGATGGAGCTTGAAAGAAGTATCGTTGGTTGCCAGCCATAAGTTGTGAGTCCGTAAGCAAGTGCAGGTGTCATCAAGCCACCAATGCTCATGCCAGTTTGCAAGAGTGCAACAGAGGTTGAGCGCCAACGGTCGAACCAATTCACGGCTAAAGTATTGACTGCTAAAAAGCCAGTTAGGGCTGAACCAAAAGACATGATGCTTAGCACGACTAAGAATGACCAAATTGAGTTGATAAAGGCAAAGGCTATGAAGCTAATACCAAAAATAAGAACACCAATCGTCATTATTTTTCTAGCTCCGAAGCGCAATAAAAGACTTCCAATAATAGGTGCTAGAAAACCACTTACAACATATTGCACTGAAAAACCTGTTGCGAAAATTGTTTTATTCCACGGAAATGTTTCTTGTAACACAGCAGTGTAGGTGCCGTAGGCTTGCATGAGCAAACCAGTCGTGACTATTTGCATACCAACACAAGCTGCGAGTACCCACCAACCGTAAAAGGTATTGTTAAAATAGCGTTTTAAAAGCATCTTTTTACGGTTCAAGTGATTTTAGATAGAGAATGGCTTCTGTAAGGATTGCGTCGCCTTCTAGGTCAACATAAGCATTGCCTGTGACTTCTTCGGGAAGTTCATCAGTGTAGTCAAAGCTTTCTGATAGGGAAAAGTCACCCTCTTCGTTGGTTGTGATTTCTATAGTTGTACCATTTTCTAAAGTTAGCGTCAGCGTCTGGTTTGGTTCTGCGCCTGAACCACTGAGCTCGAGCACTTGGGGATAGCGGCTGTCAGAGATGAATAGGTCGGGCTCGAGCCCCACCTCGCTCACGCTGTTTTGGTCTGGTGAAAGCCACTCCTCCATAGTGAGTTGAATAGCACCACCATTCCTGAATTCATAATATTCGCTGGCAACCCCTTTGCCAAAGCTTTGTTCACCGATGATATAAACCCTATCGTTTTCTTCTAAAGCAGCAGCAAATATCTCTGAGGCCGAGGCAGTTTGTGCATTGATTAGCAAGACAATGGGTATAGAAGTGTTATCTGTTTCTTCTTGTGTTGCCTTCGTTTCTTGCATGTCATCGCTAGTGCGTTCCCAGTAGATCGTACCTTCTTCTAAAAATAAATCTGCGATGTCTCTTGCTTGGTACAAGAAGCCTCCGCCATTATCTCGCAAGTCTATAATAAGTGCCTCGATATCTTCTTCAAGAAGTTCATTATATTTTTCTTTGAAGTTTTCAGCGACTTGAACATTAAAAAAGGAGAGTAGGTTGATATAGCCAATATTATCAGGCAATAATGTTGATTCAATTGCGACAATATCAATAACCTCTCGCACGATTACAAATTGAATTTCTTCTTTGGCGGTTGGGCGGTACATATGGAGCACTACAGCAGTACCTTCTTCACCGCGAAGTAAACGCACCACTTCATCAAGATTCATGTCTGTAACGTCTTTGTTGTCAATCTTTTGAAAGATGTCACCACGGCGTAAGCCAGCACGTTTTGCGGGACCTTTACTATTGATACGAGTTACCTCAATAGTTGTGCTTTCCTCTCTACTTTTAGTAGACAGGTTGATGCCAATCCCTGAATAGCTACCTGAGCGGTTTTCATTTTCAATTTCTGCGTTTTCAGGTTCAAGGTAGTAGCTGTAAGGATCATCCAAAGCTGAAATCATACCCTCAATTGCACCTTCTAAAATTACATCATCATCGACATCTTCTAAGTAGAGTTGGCGGATAGTCGCAAAGGCCTCGATAAACGAATAGCCAACATCATTCAGAATGAGTTCTTGTAGGGGAGTGAGGGGTGCTAACGCTTGCGTCCCTTCGGGGTTTGTGGTGAATGATCCAGTATTTGTTGTATTGCTATTAGCGTCAGATTCAGACGTTGTTTGCTCATCAGTTTCTTGCAGTAGTGCAGTGCAAGCTAAGAGCATAATCAGTAGCGTTGTTAAGGTATGTTTCACATTCGAAGTATAAATCTTTGCGGATGAGATACTGTAGGGAAGTTAAACAGTTTAATGAACTAACCATAGCAACTAAGACTATTTTGAGAGTCCAATAAAAAACGTATGACCCTGTATAAAGCGTACTATGTAGGCGTGAATGAAAACCTCAAGAGTACTGTCACAGACGAAAATATTATGAAAACTCAGAACTATAGCAGCTTGTGCAGTATCGGATTATAATCTCAAATCCTCAATGCACAGAAAGTGCGTTCTAGACGCAAAAGACACATATATAGAGCCTTCAAGAAATTTGCAGTTATACGACTTTCACTTAATTCTCACTATTTTTTGAGTCTGTAAAATTCCAAACAATTGTGCTATTCTTGTTTACAGGAAAAAGTCAGCTTGAGTTAAAGTGTTTTACTTGTTGTTGGAGGTGAATTAATGTCAAAAGGAAAAGATATAGTGCGATTAATTGATAGTAACACACTTGTTGAAAAGTTGAGCTACTTATTGGAAAGGTTAGTTATTTCTAGTATAGAAAATTTGAACATTGCCAAAGTTTCTTGAAGTTAATGGATATAAGTTTTCGGTTTATGCCAATGAGTGTCATGAACCTCCACATGTGCATATTAGAAAAAGTGGTTGTGAGGCTAAGTACTGGCTTGAGGCTGAAGAGTTTCATGATGAAGATGGATATAACAAATCTGAAATTAAAAAGATTAAAGATATTCTTGACGAGCATAATGCCAACTTGATTGAGGCTTGGATTAAATGGTGTCAGGCAATTCCATCATAGAAGAGAGCAGTAGTTTTTATGCAAAACGAAAATGAAAATAAACCAATTGGTGAAAGGGAGAAAGATATTCCTATTCATGCAACTGTAAAAAATGGAAGATTGTTTGTAGTATTGCGTGATGAGAGGATAATTTCAACGCCAATCTGGTGGTATCCACGACTCAAAGATGCTGGAGTTTATTCAGAGGATATAGAACTTTCGTTAAGAGGTATTCATTTTGAGGATATTAACGAAGATGTTTCTGTTAAAGGTATGTTGCAAGGTTGGAAAGCGCCTCCCTATCAGGAAGAAAACCTTTGTGATGTGGTTGGTAATAGTAGTCCAAGTCAAGATATAATAATGGAAAATTGCACAACTGAAGTTGAGGGCTTGGTAGATGATATATTTAATGAATTTGATAGTCGTTTTTATGGTTTCTCTGATTGTTAAAAGGTAAAATGTCTAATACTACTGTAAAGCTAAAACATGTGTCTGTTCATCGTTCGGAAGCAAGGGCTTTAAACCCAGCCAACGGTGTTAAGGAAGGTCTGAAATTTGAAACGCAACTGATGCAAAACCCAGATTATTTTGATCTTCATTTGAAACTAGCTACTTTGGGGAAAACCACCTTAGATTATAACTATAGTGTGTACAAATATTTTAATATATATATATGTGTTTATGGTCGATTTGACATTACTGAGGCTACTGGTAGACAAGTAGTAAACTTTCAAGAAACCGAGGTACTTAATCACTTATTACCTGTGGTGAAAGAAGTATTTACCAAAAATTTAGAAATGCTAAAGATGGGTACGAGTTTTGAGCTGCCTGACACATTTAACAAAGTTGTTCATCAAAAAATGATTAAGAGGAATGAGCAATATGCTCTTAATGTTGGTGAAGATGTTTCTTAATGACCTCTCTGACACTTGTTTATAGCAAATAAGTTAAACTATCAGTATGAGTGAACAAACACCCCTTTTTGCTGATCAAACTGAAACTGCTGAAGAGGCAAAAAAAGAGAAGAAGACAGCCAAAGCTACTACTAAAACTTCAACCCAAACAGCCAAAAAAGATGTCAAAAAAGCAACAAAAACGATAAACGCTGATAAAGAAGCTGAAACTTCAGATGCTTCAGGTGCTTCAGCTTTTAAGGGTTCTAAACAGACTAAGTCTAAAAAAGTTAAATCAGAAGATAACGGTAACCGTATTGTTCTGATTGACGGACATAACTTAGTATTCCGTAGTTACTATGCAATTCGAGAGCTTCGCAATTCAAAAGGTGAATCAACCAATGCAATTTTTGGCTTTTTGCGTTCACTCATGCAAATTCTCAAAGATGAAGGTGAGCATGATGCCACCTTAGTCACTTTTGATGCCCATGCAAAGACCTTTAGGCATGAGAAATACGAAGGTTACAAAGCACAACGTGCGCCTATGCCAGATGATCTGCCAAAACAAATCGACCATATCAAAGAGATTGTACGTTTGATGGGGATTGACCAGATTGAGGTTGTAGGTTTAGAGGCTGATGACATCTTTGGTACAGCCTCTGCCAAGTGTGCAGCTATGGGCTATGACGTAGATATTATCTCTACTGATAAAGATGCTTTTCAGCTAATTTCTGACAAGGTGAGTGTATATAACCCAGTTAAAAGTCTGCGCTATGACAATGACAGGGTTTTTGAAGAATATGGCGTAACGGTTGAGCAGTGGATTGATTATCGCTCACTTACAGGGGATAGTTCGGATAATATTCCTGGGGCTAAGGGCATCGGACCAAAGACGGCGATGAAGTTGTTGCAGGCGCATGGCAGTTTAGATTACATGCTCGAGCACCCTGAAGAAATCAAGCCAGATAAAGTTCGAGAGAAGTTTGTGAATTCAATCGAAGATGTCAAATTCTCAAGAGAACTCTCGAAGATACTTATCGATGCAGAAGAAGTTGAGATTAATCCTGAGCAGTGGGCAAAATGTGAAGTGCAGGAAAAAGAGTTGGCTGCTTTATTGAACGATTTAGAACTTCGCAGTGTCATTCGAGACTTAGGGTTGAGTCATGCGCTTGATGAAGATACTAGTGGGAAAAACACGGTAGAGGTCAAAACAAAAACTTATGAAGTCGTAGATGCTTCGAAGATTAAAGATGGTGTAATCAGCTATAAGTTAAGCAATGAAAATGCACCAATGCAGGCTACGTTAGAGGCTATAGCTATAGCAAGTGAGGGTAAAGTTGCGCTTATAGAAGGTCAAGAAGAAGT
>CALGZD010000082.1 GCA_937934635.1 uncultured Deinococcales bacterium | reverse complement strand
GCCAAAAAGTGGACTGCCAGATAAACCGATGATAATGCTACCAACAGCAAGTGTCCACAAGGCTGTGGTGATGTGCCAGCCCGATTCATGTGGTGGATCATGTAGGTGGTGATGGTCATGCTTAGCATCAGTTTCAAGATCTGCTTTGCTCATATTGAGTTCGGCAAAGTCTGCTTGATTCCACGCTGCTTCATCCCAAGGTGATGCTTCGCTTGGTTTTTCAAAGGCAATAAAATAGGCTCTGGTAATGTAGAGTGCTGTTAAGAAGGATGCTATATAAGCCATCACTAAAAGAATAGCGTAACCACTGCTATCACTCACTGCACTCTTGAGCGACAGCAGTATTTCATCCTTAGACCAAAAGCCTGCAAAAGGTACAACCCCTGCTAGTGATAAACCACCAATGATAAAAGTCCAGCGGGTACTTGGCATATATTTGCCAAGTTGATTCATTTTGAAAATGTCTTGTGTGCCTGAACCGTGAATCATTGAACCTGAACAGAGGAATAGTAGGGCCTTGAAAAAAGCGTGAGTGACTAGGTGGAAGACCGCTGCTATCCAACCAAATGCACCAAGACCTATAAACATAAAACCGAGTTGTGACACGGTAGACCATGCCAAGATTTTTTTGATGTCGCTAAAGGCTGGCGCAAGCACAGCCGCAAAGAGCGCAGTGATTGCGCCTATGGTGGCTATGTACCCTAAGCTGCTACCTTGTTCGAGGATGGGATAGGCTCGAGCTATTAAGTAAACCCCCGCGGCAACCATTGTGGCAGCATGAATCATCGCAGAAACTGGTGTAGGACCTTCCATCGCATCCAGTAGCCAAACGTGAAGTGGAAACTGTGCTGATTTACCAATCGCTGCTATAAACAGACAAAGCCCTATACCCGTGGCAACTGCTGGTGTAGCAAGCAGTACTTGAGGCGCCATTTCAGCAAGACGAGGAATATCTAAAGTGCCAAAGACTTTGTAAATCCAAAAGAGTCCGACAAGCAAACCTATATCGGCTAACTTCGTAACCAAAAAGGCTTTTTTCATAGCTTGCTGTGCAGAGATTTTTTTATAGAAGAAGCCAATGAGCAAGTAGCTCATCACCCCCATGACTTCCCAGAAAAAGAGAACATGAAAGAGGTTACGGCTCATGACCATGGCAAGCATGGCACTACTAAACAAACTAATATAGGCAAAGAAAATAGGATAGCGCTCTTCACCAGACATATACTCAACTGAAAAAAGATGAATTAGGGTGCAGACAAGTGCCACCATAAAGAGCATTAGTGCAGCAAATGGGTCAATGTATACCCCTATCGGGATGCCTTCTTGACCACGAATGCTGAGCCACGGTTGCTCAGATGCAAATGGGAAATTCTTGGCTTTAGCTTTTGTTTGGGCAAGGTCTTCTAAGTGATGCAGCTCATCTTCAGCATGGTGTAGCTCCGATTTAATCTCTGCTATTCTGCTTTGAGTAGCACCCTGCAAGGTGGCTGTACGTAACTTAGTTTGTAGTGGGAAGAGGGTTTCTTCTTCAAAGTGAATGACATCTTTGAGTGCAGTTTTATCCCAAGTTGGTGCTGCACGCTGTGTGTGTACAAGTGCTGCGGTTGCGAGTAGTGTTGCAAATGCCATCACGACTACACTCATGTAAGCACCTGTACGCTTGCCAAAACGACGGTCAAGTTGATGCCCAAAGAGGATGTTCACTAAGAATGATAAGGCGGGTAATAAGGCTATAAGCCAGACGTAGTGTGCAGGATTCATTCTTTAAGCTCCATAAGTACCTCACCTGTAACACGGTCTGTGTGTTTGAAAATATTTAAGAAGATAGCTAGTCCGACACCAACTTCTGCTGCTGCAATGGCAATAATATAGAGTGCAAACAAATCGCCTTGAGGATTATCTGCATACCTTGCTGCTGCAACGAAGTTGATCAGTACTGCATTGAGCATAATTTCTACCGACATCAAAATGCCAATGAGGTTTTTTCTAGTGAGTACACCATACAGCCCAATGGCAAAAAGAATAGCTGCAAGGACTAGAAAGTGTGAGAGGCTAAGCATTGGCTTCCCCCCCAGTATCTGAGCCAGAGCTATTTTCTGAACCAGTATTATGTTCTGAACCAGTATTATTTTCTGAGTCAGCCATCATAGCTTCTACTTCTGCTTCGCTATAGTTTGGCAAAACAGGTTCATGCTTCGCTAAAATAATCGCACCAATAAAAGCCACAAGGAGTACGATGGCGGTTGCTTCAAACGCTAAAATACTGCCTGCTACAGTTTGGTAAGCTTCACCTTCATTAGCACCAGTGTGTTGGGTAACCGTACGACCTCGGATGCTCAGCAATTCAATGCCCAAACGCTCGATGCTTAAAGGTGTGATTTGCTGTGTTTGCTTGATGCCGAGTTGACCAGCAGTAGTATTACCTAAATAGTTGAAAGCAACAAAAGCAAGTGGAATACAAAGAACAAGTGCCCACAGTGTTTTGGGCAGAGAGCCTCTTGAGTAACGCGAACGGGTCATCATCACAATAAAGATAGTGACGATAGGAATTGCCCCAGCATTGACCACGAGCTGCAAAATAGCTACGAAGGGTGAACCTAGAATCCAGAAGATGCCAGAAAGCATAAAAAAGCTGAAGGCGAGTGCTAGTGCTGCACGTACCAGATTGCTCGCTAGTACAGCAATGAGCGCAAGTCCTATGATGAGTGCAGAGAGAATATAAAAAGCAACTAAAGCAGCGGTCATGCATCACCGCCTGATTCAGCTTGAGTTGCATCTTGCGTTGCATCTTGAGTTGCATCTTGTGCTAGATTTTGTGCCTCTGCTGCTGCTTTTTCGGCAGCTTTGGCAGCAGCCAGTGCAGCTTTTTCTTCTGCAGCTATTGCATCAGCTTCTGCACCAGGCTGCTCGCTAGCATCAGCCACAGTAATCCCGCCATTTTCTGAGCGATATTCTACACCAAGCTTAGGACCATACCATTGGTTAGCACGGTCACCTTGCTCATCTAGAAAAGCTTTATCTGCCTTGAGCGTTTGTAAATCATAGGTTGAAAGTTCGAAGTCTTGAACCGTAACAATAGCGCTGACAGGGCAAGCCTCAACACACGCTGCACAGTACATACAATTTACGAGGTCGATATCGAAGCGTTCTAGAATAAAGCCTTTTCCTTCAGGATTTCGAGCTCTTTCGATAGTAATGACTTGTGAAGGACAGACCTTTTCACAGGCTAGACAAGAGACGCATCTATCTGTGCCATCTTCTTCTCGAATCAGGGCTAGGCTCTGACAAGACACGGGTGGTATGTCAGGCATTTCATAGGGATAGAGCATGGCAAAATTGCCATGCTTTGGGGCGTCATTGACAACACCCATGCCTTTAGCGATATCGCCGAGGTCACTCCCCATGCTTTTAAGGGCTTGTGTGGCTTGTTTTAGTATGCTCAAGATTTTCTTCCTTTAATTCTAGATGATTCTAAATTGTTGACTAATTACTTGTAGTCACTGAAGCACTGGCTATACCGTGATAGATACCTTCAGTTACACCAAGGCTGAGTAGGATGCGCTGTAAATCTATATCACTTCTGACTGATGTGAAGGTGTTTGCAGGTGCTGGTTGACTAAGGACGACATAGAATATTTCTGTAATATCTTGATTGGCTGTAAATGCATAACTAACACCTGTTTGATTAGCATTTTCAGGAAGGTGTACTTGGTTATATAAGCGTACTCGAATGGGCTGTAAAATTCGTTGATTTGGTAAAAGTGCTTGAATGCTACCATCGCTATAGCGTGTAAAGAGATAAGCGTGTCCTGCAAAAGGACTACGCAGCATGAAGCTAAAGTTGTTAAAACGTCGCAGTGTTGCATTTGCTGAGCCATTTAAATAGGCATTTGGATGTGTAAAGAAAATAGCTGCACAAAAATCACGAACAGCTTGGAGATTGTTTCCTGCCTGCTGACAATTGATTGGCGCAGGAGGTGTTGGAAGTGCAAAGTCACTTGTATTTAAGCAGTTCTCAGCAACAACGCCATCAGGGCAATTTGCTGGTGCTGTAAAAGGTGGTGCTGTAAAAGGTGGAGCTGTAAAAGGTTGTGATGCAGTCGCAACTGAAGAAATGAATGGAGGTGTCATGGTCGATGCAGGGGTGCAGTATGGATCAATCACGCCTGCTATGCATGGACGATAAGAGGTTGAAGATACTGCTGTTGCACCTGTGCATTCAGGTCTTGTTTGGTTTGCTGGTGTCTGGCAGTAAGCTGGACGAGTTGTGCCTGTATTTATCGTATTTATGGTATTGACTGCTGTTGGAACTAGCGTTGTGACAGGTGCTATTCCTTGAATACATTCTGGACGAGATTGATATTGAGGAGCAACACAATAGCCTGGAACAGATTGGTTTGTAGCTACTACTGAAGTTGCATACAAGCCCTGACACTCAGTCCTGTTTGCATTGAGTGGATTTGAGCAGTAGCTTGGTACAGTGTTATTTTGAGTATTCGTTCGGCACTCAGGTCTATTGGCATTGGCTGGAGTTGCACAATAGTTTGGAATGCTAGAGTTGGGAATGCTAGTAGTTACGGGTAAAAAGTTTTGTGTTGTTGTATTTTGCAAACATTCTGGACGATTAAAATTTGCTGGTGTCTGACAATAATTTGGTACAGTATTTAGTACATTATTTGGTATAGTATTTGGTACAGTAAAAGTGTTTTGAGTTGGTGTGTTTGTAGACATAAAACTCGGATTGTAAGCTGAAGTCGCACCAGTTACGAGTGGGCTTTGGGCAAGGCTCGAGCCCACCAAACTCATTCCAACACAGATACATAGTACTTTCAGAAGCGCCATAAAAAAGCGTTTCTTATTCTTTTGAGTTGCAGGGGTAAAATCCATCTTTTCCTTCTCCTAAAAATAATTAAATTACTTGAAAATTAAACGCAATATAATTGCGACAAATAAACCGACTATTGAAAGTGGAATCAGTACTTTCCAGCACAGTTCCATAAGTTGGTCATCTCTAAAACGTGGCAGGGTTGCACGAATCCACATGATGACCCAAGAGACTACAGCAGTTTTTGCTAAAAACCAAAATAGTCCGTAGCTGTTGGCAAGGAGTCTGCTAAATTGATTAACAGCAGTTCCTTCTGCACCAATTGAGCCAATGATGGCACCAAAATCCACAAGGAATGCAAAGGGCTGTTGATATCCCCCAAAGAAAAGCACAACAGCAATAGCAGGTAGCAAGAAAAGCTCTGCGAATTCTGCTACAAAGAAAAAGCCGAAGCGCATCCCTGAGTACTCAGTATGAAAACCTGCAATCAGTTCAGACTCGGCTTCTGGTAAATCAAAAGGCGTCATTTTGATTTCTGCAAGGCTAGAAATGAGGTAAACAACCGCAGAAATAAAGAGTGGGATAAAGCACCACCATGTTCGCTGGGCTTCAACAATGTCCCCAAGGTTCAAACTACCTACCCAGATGCCAACTGTGAGTAACGATATAGATAAAGGTATTTCGTAACTTACAAGCTGGGCAGTTGCTCTGAGACCACCGAGTAATCCGAATTTATTGTTGACACTCCAACCTGCTACCAGCACGCCATAAGCGCCAAGCGTACCCGCTGCGATAATGAAGAGTAGTCCTACATTTATGTCTGCTAGTACCCAGTCTGGTCCAAAAGGAATGACTGCCATGAGCAGAAATGCTGATATGAAAACCATCACAGGGGCTAAGGTAAAGACCCAAGGGTCAGCATCACCTGGCATAAAGTCTTCTTTGGAAACAAGCTTGAATGCATCAGCAATAGTTTGAAATGCACCACCTGGACCGTTGTGAACTGGACCATAGCGGTTTTGGACAACTGCAAGGTACTTTCTTAGTAAAAGAATTAGGATTAGTGCTGCAACGGCAATAGCTAAGAAAGAAAATACAGAAGCAGTGATGGCATATACGATAGTACCGAGAGTATTGAACTGCCCATCATTCGCCAGTGGTGAACCTTCGAGTCGGAAGAGCCACGGTACGGTTGAAAACATGGCAGCAATCATGCTGAACATAAGCAGGAAAAGCGCACCGTAGCTGAGCACTTTTGCTATCAAATTTGGCTTATTTGGATTGTAGCCACCAAGTTTAGGTCTGAAGTGACGGTCTTTTGGTAGTGGTCTATTTAGGAAGGGTCTATCGGCAGGTGCTTTAATGGGATTAGACATTAGCGATCGACCTCCCCAAGTACGATATCAATAGAACCAAGAATAGCAATGACATCAGCAAATTTTTGACCTATAAAGAGATCAGGTATAACTTGCAAATTTGTAAAGCTAGGACTGCGGTGCTTTGAACGATAGGGTCCTGTGCCACCGTCAGAAGCAACATAAACACCGAGCTGCCCACGACTTGCTTCAACAGCTCTATAGCGTTGTTGGTATTCGTCAATTTTGACGCGTCCCTTACCTTTGAAAGCTCCAGAACGTGGTGCTTTTTCGATGCACTGACGAATTAAACTTAAGCTTTGATAGAATTCATCAAAGCGAAGCCTTGAACGAGAATAGGCATCGCCACGCTCTAAAGTGATAACCTCAAAATCTAGTTCTGGATAGGCATCATAAGGTTGGTCTTTTCGAAGGTCATGAGGAATACCAGCAGCTCTAAGGTTTGGACCTGTGATGCCGTGATTAATAGCTGTGGCAGCATTTAAAAAACCTACGTCTATTGTTCTTGCCTGAAACACAGGTGCATCCACGGTGAGTGCAGCATATTCAGGAATCACTGTTTCAAAGTAATCACAGAACTCCGTTAGATTTTGCCAGAAGAGTGGGTGAATATCTCGGCGTACACCACCAAAGGTAAAGTAGTTTGGTAGCAACCTTGCCCCTGCTGTTTTTTCAATGATGTCTAGGGCAAGTTCGCGGTCTCGGAAGGCGTAAAGAAAAGGCGTGATTGCACCTAAATCGAGCATGTATGTGCCGAGCCAAACCAAGTGGCTGATAACACGGTTGAGTTCAAAAAGAGCTGTGCGAATATATTTGGCACGTTCAGGTACTTCCATACCACTGAGCTCTTCTATGGCTAAAATATAGGCAAGTTCGTTTTGTAAACCAGAGACATAATCCATACGGTCAAGGTAAGGAATAACTTGTTCGTACGTTCTGGCCTCTTCGATTTTTTCATGATTGCGGTGCAAGAAGCCAATATGTGGTGTAGCGGAAGTGACGCGTTCACCATCAATACCAAGGACAATCTGCAATACACCATGCGTGGCAGGATGTTGTGGTCCAAGGTTGACGATCATTTCATCGCTTCTACCTGATATGAGACCTGTTGGACCTTGCCCCGCAACTGGTGTTGTTAAGGCACTATCAAGAACAGTAGCATCACGCATACTCATGCGTCACCTCCCTGTTCTTTAGCTTCTTTTTCTTTAGCTTCTTTAGCAGCTTTAGCTTTGGCTCTAGCTTCTTCAGCACGTTTTTTTGCAGCTTCAGCAGCTTTTCGAGCTTCTTCTTCTTTTTGTCGTGCCATCTCTTCCCAATCAGGCCAAGCTTTAGCTTCCCAATTTGGAATTAAGTAGCCACCTGTGTCATAGCGTCGTTGCAGAGGGTGAATCGTCCAGTGGTCTTCGAGCAAGATGCGACGCAAGTCAGGATGACCTGTATAGGTAATACCTACCAAATCGTATGCCTCACGTTCGTGCCACTCAACGCCACCCCAGATGTCCGTCACAGAAGGAGCTTCTGGCGCATCGTAAGGTACGTCTATCCAAACAGTGATTTCTGAAAAGTCATCAAGATTGCGTAAATTAAGTACAGAGCGTAGACCATAGCCCATATCAAGACCAGTTAGACAGTTTGGAAAGGTATAGCCATTGGCAAAGGCACGTTCGCAAAAACTACGGTAGGCAGCACCATCTTCAAAGCTGTATACGGTTTCACCTCCTGCGCTTTCTGGCTCAGGTAGTCGGCGAATTTTAATATCACTAGTATCAATCATGATTACAAGTGCTCACGTCCATCC
>CALGZD010000081.1 GCA_937934635.1 uncultured Deinococcales bacterium | reverse complement strand
AAGTTTCTCAAGTAGTGATACCAGTGCTGATGCTTACTTAAAAGATGGCATGATTTACCTGCAAGGTGAGCCTCTGGTTGCTACAAGTGATTTAGCAATCGAAGGGCATCATGTTTATACAAATGCTTTGGCAGTAGCGCTCGCTGCCCAACTTCGAGGGCTTTCTCCTGAAGTAATAGCAGAAGGGCTAAAAACTTTTGAAGGTGTTTCAGGACGCTATAATTACGTTGGCAACATCGAACAACAGGGTACTTTAGTTAGTTTTATTGAAGACTCGATAGCAACACGTGAACTTGCTGTAAAAGCTGCACTTGAAAGCACGCCAGCACCTATTGTTTGGATATTGGGTGGACAAGATAAAGGTGCGAGTTTTGATGATTTACATGACTTAATCCGAGATAAGGTTGCTCTAGCTATCACCATCGGAGATGCAGGAGAAAATTTTGCTGCGGCGCTTGAGGGAATTGTGGCTGTCAAGCACCTAGCTCAGCCCAATGGCAATAGAGCTTTGGAAGCTGCTTGTAATATCGGTCTAGACTATTTTTATGAAAGTCAGGCGGCTACCGCCACAGTACTGCTTGCACCGATGGCTGCTTCCTTTGACCAATTTAAAGATTACAAAGAGAGAGCGCGTTCTTTTAGGGATTGTGTAGAAAGACTGTCTGCAAAAAGTTTAGCTAACCGAAGTATAGATACCCAAGCTGCAAAAGAGGAGTTGAGCCTTCATGGATAGATTCCTACTCTTTGCACAAATTTGCTTGGGTGCGCTTGGTATTGTTGGCATTGCAGTGGCGTCGCCTGAGTTGTGGGATGAGCAGACTTTGCGTGTCATTGTTGCGCTTGCAATGACCATTATCGTGGCACGTATTCCTGTTGATGTGGTTATGAAACTTAGCCCCTTTGCCTATATCGTCTTACTCTTTTTACTCGTTCTCGTTCTTTTTATAGGGGTATCACCCGAAAATAGTGATTCACAGCGTTGGTTACCTATTGGACCTGTGACCTTTCAACCTTCTGAGATGATGAAGGTGGCAGTGATAGCCTACCTAACAGCTTTTTTCTATAACCATATGGGTAATTGGCAAATTTGGCGACCGATGCTGGTTATAGGCTTAGCTGCTGGTTTGATAGTTTTAGAACCTGACTTTAGTACTGCTGCCTTTCTCTTTATTTTAGCTTTTGCCATTATGCTTGCTGCTGGGACAACGCTCTTTCGCTTGTTAAGCATTAGTCTGGCAGCAGCAGTGATTGCTGTGGTTTTGGTTAGTGGCTATGTTGATGACACGAGCTATGTCACCAAGCGTTTTAATAGCTGGAAAGAACTCGTGATAAATGGTTCTGATACAGCGACCAACGACCCCAATTTAAGTTTTCAAGCACAACGGGCTATGGCTGCTTTGCAAGAGGCAGGCTTCTTTGGTCTTGGAACCTCGGGAGGGGTTGGTGTGCCTGAGGCAGACACTGATATGATTGCGATTGCGATAGCCCAAGCACTTGGTTTTGTAGGTATATTTATTTTATTTGCGATGTATTTTACGATTGCTGGACGAGGGTTGAAAATAGCCTCGGTACTAGAAGGTCCAGGGTCGCTTTTGGCTGCTGGTGCGACTATTTATATTTGTGGGCAAGCCTCGTTGAATTTGCTGGTAGCATCTGGTCTTTTCCCGATTACGGGTGTACCCTTGCCCTTTGTGAGTTATGGTCTCAATAGTTTGTTGTCGGTGGGGATTGCCATGGGCTTTATTCATGCGGCTTACAGGCAGGCTCGAGCCCAAGGGGTGATAATATGAAGCGTGATAATATGAAGTGTCATAATATGAAGCGTTATACTATGAGGGGCATACTATGAGTAGCAAGGTCATCCTAGCCACAGGTGGCTCAGGCGGTCACATCTATCCCGCTGTCTCAATTGCCCGTGAACTACAGGCAAGAGGCTATGACCTAGGTTTTGTAGGTCAAGCAAGCGGTATGGAAGCTCGAATAGTGCCAGAAGCTGGCTTTGATTTCTACGGTGTAGCTGCTGGAAAAATTGCCCGTAAACGTATCAACTTACAACTATTTAAAGAACTCTTTTCATCATTCAAAGGGCTTTGGGAGTCTGTGGCTTATCTTCGTAAAGAGAAGCCAGCGCTGGTGATTGGCTTTGGGGGGTTTGCCAGCTTCCCAACGATTGCTGCTGCGTGGTTGTTGCGTATACCTTATGTGTTGCATGAAGCAAATGCTTATCCAGGTTTGGTAACAAGGCTTTTCGAGCACAGTGCCAAGTTGGTTTTAGTTGCTAACAAAGAAGCCAAAGACTATCTGAAGACAACAAAGATTGAAGTTGTGCCTGTGCCTATTCGTGAAGTGCGCATGAATCGACTGGAAGCGCGTAAGACTTTAGGTATTCCAGCCGATGCTTTTGTGACTTTTGTTATGGGTGGATCGCAAGGTTCGGCTGTACTCAATAGCCATGTACCTCTGGCATTTTCCCAATTATCGCCTAGTCAGCATCTAAATAATCATGTGGTGATTCACAGTGCTGGCAGAGACAGTGCGGGTAGAGGGCGTAGTAACGAGGTTGAAAGCCCAGTCAGGAACTACCTTGTTGAAGATTATGTAGATAGTAATCTAGTTTGGTCTGCAACAGATGTTGCCATCACTAGGTCAGGTAATGGCACACTTTCAGAGGCTGCCTATCATGGTGTGCCACTGATTATGGTTCCTTTGCCATCTGCTGCTGAGAATCATCAATTCCACAATGCCAAAGCAGTTGAAGCAGCAGGGGCAGGTTTGGTTTTAGAAGAAAAAGAGCTGAGAGAAGAGAGCGTGTCGCTCACAAAATTATGGCAAAAGCTAGCCCAAGCTGAGCAAAATCATCAGGCGAGTTTGGCAGCAAAAGTTCGTTCGCCTGAAGGGGCGGCAAGAAAACTTATCGATATTTTAGAAGCATCGTATTTAGAACCGAAACGTGGTCACCCTACACCAGTATTTCAGTAGGTCAGTATTTCAGTAAGCCAGTAGTTAGTAAGTCAGTAGTTAGTAAAGCAGTAATTCACTCTAAGGATTTTAAGAATGTCAAAGATTCATGCAGCACAAGATAAACCTCACCTTCACTTTATGGGTATTGGTGGTGTTAGCATGAGTGGTTTGGCACGTTTCTATCATGCTAATGGTTACACGGTTTCTGGCTGTGATAGAAGCGAAAGCGAAACTGTTTTGCAGTTGCGTCAAGAAGGCATTCATGTAGATATTGGTCACAGCAAAGAGCATAGTAAAGATATAGATACTTTAGTGAGCACCAGTGCTGTTTCCTATGATGACCCTGAAATTGTTGAGGCTTTAAAGTTAGGCAAACGGAGCATTCGACGGATTGAATTGCTGGCAGAACTTTTTGAAATGCGTCAGAGTATTGGCATATCGGGGACGCATGGTAAGAGCAGTACCACAGGGATGGTAGGGCACATTTTTATGAGCTTAGAGCAAGACGACACTATCCTTGTTGGGGCGCAATTACCGATTATTGAAGGCAATGCCCATATTGGTACGGGCAAACGTTTGATTGCTGAAGTGGATGAATCTGATCCTGGCATGGCAAGGCTCAAAAGTAGTATTGGTGTGCTTACAAATTTAGAAGCTGATCATATTGCAGGTGAGCACGACGAGCGCCGAACCTACCATGCAAGCTATGACGATTTAAAAGCAATAGTGCATGAATTTGCCTTTGCCTCCAAACAACTTATTTATTGCTCAGATTGGTCTGAGCTTAGTGACTTGGTAGCTGAGCACGGTAATAGTTTGAGCTATGGAAAATCTGAAGATGCTGATTATTATATTTACGATATTGTTCTAAGTGCTACAGGAAGTAGCTACAAGCTTCGAACAGCTTCAGGAAATTATAATGTCACCTTGAAAGTGCCTGGTGAGCATAACGTGCTAAATAGCTGTGCTGCACTGGCAAGTAGCGTTTGTGCTGGACTTGATATGCAAGCCTCCATTGAGGCAATTGCTAGTTTTACTGGCGTGGGTAGACGTTGGCAGCGACATGGTAGCAGTCGTGGTGCTTTGGTGATTGATGACTATGCGCATCACCCAACAGAGATAGAAGCGACACTTGAAACTGCAAAGCATACAGGGCGTCGTGTGAGAGCAGTGCTGCAACCTCACCGTCATGTTCGTACAGCGCAACTTTGGCAAGAATTAGCAGATGCTGCGAGTTTAGCTGATGAGATTTTAGTTCTCGATATTTATGCATCAGGTGAAGCGCCTATAGAAGGCATTAGCTCGGATCTCATCGTTGATTACCTAGTAAAGCAAGGCAAAGACGTAAGTCATCACAACATAGATTCTGCAATCGGATATTTAAAACAATCGCTTGAAAGTAATGAGAAGAATAATGACTTGGTGATTACTTTAGGTGCAGGTGATGTTTGGAAGGTTGCAAGTGGATTGGTTGAAGCTTTGGGAGGTGATGATGCCAGTGCCTAATAATCCAGTGCCTAATAATATAGTAGACAAAGTAGACAAAGTAGACAATGTAGACAAAGCTGAAACAAAAGCAACCACACCAGCCACACCTAGAATAGAACAAGCTGCTTTAGCGAAATATACAACCTTAGGTGTTGGTGGACTTGCAGAGATTTGGCATATTGAGAGTTTGGAAGATTTGCAGGCAGCTACTAGTCAGCCTTACCGCATTATGGGTGCAGGTTCTAATTTGCTTATTGGTGATGCTGGTGTTGAAGAACGCGTGATTCGCTTAGGCAAAGCCTATAATACGATCAAAGATTTTGATGGTAGCGAAGAAGTGTGGCTTGGTGCTGCGACACCTGTGCCAGGTTTGGTGCGCCGTGCTACTGAGTATGGTCTGACGGGTCTAGAGGGCATGTTGGGCATTCCTGCGGTGCTCGGTGGAGCAATTGCTATGAATGCTGGCACACGCTACGGTGAAATCGGTGATGTGCTTACAGCGGTAGAGCTATTTGTTGATGGTGAATTACAGATTGTTGACCCTGAGAGCCTGAATCTTCGATATAGACATTCAGAGTTGCCTGAGGGTGCGATTGTGACGAGGGCAAGGGTGAGGCTCGAGCCCGCCTCCCAAGCCTCAATAGAGGAGCGCATTGAGGCAGTAGACAGCGCAAGAAAAGGGCAACCAAAAGTCAAATCGGCAGGCTGCGCTTTTAAAAATCCAGAAGGCGATAGTGCTGGCAGATTAATCGATGTGGCAGGGCTAAAAGGCTTGCAAGTTGGTGGCGCAATGGTCTCTATCGAACACGGAAATTTTATTGTTAATCTTGGTGACGCAACAGCGGACGATGTAATCCAATTACTTAAAACTATTCGCAGACATATTGCCAGCCAAATGGCTGTACCACTAGAGGTTGAGTGGGAATGTTGGGGATTTGAGGACTTCAAGCAAGCTTCTCAAGACGTTATTTATAACGAGCTTAGTCAACACAACCAACTAAAGGGTGACCTATGATTCATGCTAGACGTGTAAAGGCAAAAGAGAATAGTGCTAGAGAGCGACTTGAACAGACAAGTATTGGCTTTAGTGGACAGGTCTTAGCTTCTAATCTAGTTTCTAATCTAGCGTCTGGTAGTGCTGTATCGAGTAGTGCTGTATCTGGTAATGCTGTATCGAGTAGTACTGCTGCTAAGGACACACAGCAAGTTGGTGCGTTTGATGAAGCATTTGGGTCTCGAAAAAGGCGTGTGGGTAGTCGTTCTAAAACCAGTAGCCTTAGTAGACATAGTAGCCGTAATGGTAATGGTGGGAGAAGTAAAGTTCTTAAGCGACTAATATTGCTTGCTATTGCTTTAATACTTTTATTTATTTTATTGTCTTTAACGCTTCGTGTTGAAACTATTAATATTGAAGGAAATAATTATTTAGACACAACGGAGCTTCAGAGTCTAAGTAAAATCCAGACGGGAACCCCACTTTTATGGGTTTCAGAGCGAAATGTTAAGAATTTATTAAGAAATCCGTGGCTAGATAACGTTAAGATTAATCGTGTGTTTCCTAATACAGTGAACATTGAATTAAGAGAAAGGGCACCTGTTGCAGTGTTGAGTCGTGAGTTGACTCAGGCACGGTTAAGCAGTACAGATATGGCAGCGGAAACTAGACAAGAAATTACGCAAATTCAGAACGATGTAATTGCTTATGCTGCTGATGGTACTGTCCTTCCTGATATTGCTTCAATAGTTCCTGCAACGCTTGTTGAGCGTTTGGCAGTTATTGATGGTTGGGGTGTAGATAGAACTGTTGAGGGGCTCGAGCTGCTCAACTTCCTAAGTAGAACCCCTGAACTTTCTATTAGTAATATTAGTTATACCCCCGAAGGTTTTGAAGCAAGTTTTGAATATGGTTTGCAAGACAGTTTTAATACAACTACTAGTTTTATTTTGGGTCAGCTCCAAACACCGAGCTTGACACTTTTAAAAGAACATTGGTCAGAGGTCTTACATGCATTGGCTACTAGAGAAGGTGTGAGAGAAGCTGTGAAAGAAGCAAATGCATTAGGTGGGTCAGACATGGCAGGCTCATCTGAAGGTGTGTTTTTCGTACCCGTACCTGATGTAGGGACAAGCGATTTGGGTACAAGTGATCTAGATCAAGAAACGAGAAGAATTGTGAAAAGAAAATATGTAACAGTCTATGGTTGGGGGGTGAGTCTTAGTGAGTAATCTAATGAATAATATGGATGAACGTATCATTGTTGGTCTAGATATTGGCACAACAAAAATATGCACGGTCATTGGTGAAGTCGCTGCAGACGGTGTCCTCGATATCATTGGTGAAGGTACAGTACCTAGCGATGGCTTGCGTAAAGGTACTGTTGTTAACTTAGAACGTACCATTCAATCTGTGCGTGAATCGGTTGAAGCGGCTGAGCGTGTGGCAGGTGTAAAAGTGGAAAGCGCTATTTTAGGTGTAGCAGGCACACACCTAAAAGCAACGACTAGCCACGGCATTGCTGCAATCAGACGTGGTTCAGAAATCACTGATGTAGATGTAGCTAGAACGATTGAAAATGCTAGAGCTATCCCCTTAGAAGCTAATATGGACGTGCTGCATGTCATTCCACAAGAGTTTGTGATTGATGGTCAAGATGGCATCAAAGATCCTGTAGGCATGAGTGGTGTGCGTCTAGAAGTAGATGTTCACATCGTAGCTGGTGCACAAGGTCCGCTTCAGAATCTAAGCCGTTGCTCTCGTGATTCTGGTGTTGAGGTTGATGACATGGTTGTGCAGTCACTCGCATCAGGTTTAGCAGTGTTGGACGAAAGTGAAAATGATCTAACAACTGTGCTGATTGACATTGGCGGTGGCACGACAGATGTTGGCGTCTTTAGACGTGGTAACTTAGCAGACTCTTCAGTAATCCCACTTGGTGGCGACCATATTACCCAAGACATCAGTCAGATTTTGCGTATATCCCCAGAAGAGGCTGAGCGGGTTAAGAAAAAGTATGGTGTGGCAGTGCCAGATATTGCAGATAGAAATGTGCAGATTGAAGTGGCACATCCGAACTATACTGCTGCGCTCTCTGCCTTTGACCTATCCCAGATTATCCGTCCAAGAGTTGTTGAAATCCTTGACCTTGTTAAGAGCAATATCGAACAGCGTTTGGGCGCTTTAGAACTACTTGCAGGCAATATTGTCCTAACTGGTGGTGCATCACTTATGCCAGGTATGCAAGATGTTGCTGTTGAGCGTTTCCATCTGCCTGTGCGAATTGGTAAGCCAATTGGTGTGTCTGGTTTGGTTGATGTTGTAGCGAGTCCAGCCCATGCAACAGCAGTTGGTTTGGTACGCTATGGTGCTATGACGCAACGTTTTCAAGGCATGTCTGGTGAAATAGCCAATTCAAGCGGTCACAGAGGTAATCAAGGCGGTTCTGGTCAGCGCGGTTTTGAAGGTAGGCGTGGGCAAGAAGGACGTGGCGGAACTGGCAGAAGTATTTTTGATACGGTCAAGAACTTTTTTAGAGACTTTTTCTAAAAATTATAATGAGGAATGGTTGAGTAGAAGCGTTTTTTAGCTAAATTTTTAGCGAAACCTTGGGCGAAATCGAGAATCGCTAAAGGGTTAAAATACTCTCAGGAGAAGGAGTGTTGAGTCAAATGGATCAAACGTATAGTGACAACGCAAGTGTAAGTGGAAATGCAAATATAAAAGTAATAGGTTTAGGTGGCGGTGGTAACAACGCTGTAAACAGAATGATTGCAGCGGGTTTGAAAGGTGTTGAATTCCTTTCTGCCAATACTGACGCTCAAGTGCTAGCGACAAGTTTAGCTGATACACGTATTCAGCTTGGTGATCATCTAACCAAAGGTTTAGGTGCAGGTGCCAATCCTGAAATTGGTGAAAAAGCTGCCTTAGAAGATCGTGACCGTTTAAGCGAGTACCTTGATGGTTCTGAAATGGTTTTTATCACTGCTGGTATGGGCGGTGGCACGGGTACAGGTAGTTCAAGCATCGTTGCAGAGATTGCGAAAGAGCAAGGTGCGCTTACTGTTGCGGTTGTAACAACCCCATTTAGCTTTGAAGGTCCAAAGCGTATGCGCCAAGCAGAAGAGGGACTTCGCAAACTAGAAGATAAAGTAGATGCTCTGATTGTTGTTGAAAACCAGCGTCTTCTGTCTTCACTTGACCGCAAAGTCAAACTAAAAGATGCTTTTAGCGTAGCAGATAAAGTGCTTTATCATGGTGTAGCTGGTATTAGTAATGTCATCAATGAATCTGGCTTGATTAACGTTGACTTTGCAGATGTGAAGGCGCACTTGAGTGGTGCTGGACGTGTGCTTATGGGCATAGGTGTAGGGCAAGACGAAGATCTTGTTGAAGAAGCAGCAAATAGTGCTATTCACAGTCCGCTACTTGCTAGTGGCATTCAGGGTGCTAGCCAGTTGCTTATCAATATTACTGGTTCTGATGACCTTGGTTTACACGATTCAACTGAAATTGTTGAGAAGATTTGTGAAGCTACAGGCATCGAAGATGTGAACGTGATTTTTGGTGTTGCTTATGATGAAAGCTTAGAGAACGAAGTGCGTGTAACAGTTATTGCTTCTGGCTTTGGCGATCAGCAAGTTCGTACGATTACGCCGATTCAGTTCCAGAATAGTGCTAAGACAAGCAACATTCAGTATGATCCAAGTAATTATGATATTCCTGCGTTTTTGCGTATGGGAATGGACGAGAAGAACTAAGTAAGTTTAAATAAAATTCTAGTATTTTGAGCTAAGTTGGCGGTTGCTGACTTAGCTTTCTTTATTGCATTAGAACTATGGTGTGCCGAAAAATTTTGCTCCTAATGCAAATGCACCTGTGATGATTGCAGCTAATCCAACTAATGTTGCCCAGAACTGTGCAGGTTTTAAACTACTAGTGTTTCCACGTAATGTTGACCCTGTTGACCCATGCTAAATGAGTTCCTTCCTACTCGCGCTGTGTGGTTTTCACAGACATCTGTATCGCCGATTAACTGACCGATTAACTGACTTAGGTCAATTAATCGTGGAAGAGCTTTACCTACGAGTTCTGCTATATTTCTCTTTTGCTTGGTTTTTGAGCTAGCGACTTTTTCTTTCCAACTTGCTAATACTCCGTAACGACTGTACCAGAACATTGATCCATGGTTTCAGATATGGTTTTTAATGGAGCATCGACATTAAAGGTATTTCTACCAACCGTATGTGGTATTAGATTTTCACTCTTCAAGCGTTCTTCAACTGCTTTAACAAAAGTTTCTTATATTTCATTTGTTGTTGCTCCCACACTAATGAAAACTTTTTTTTGCTTCATATATTTGTGGACTCCTTAAAAATGTAAATTTAGATTGTGATTTAGCATTATAGTTTAGTATAAAACATTGTAGAGTTAAAAGAAAATACGAGGTAGCTCCACAAGATATCGTGGAGTTCAAAATATGTGATTTTGTGCCTAAAATTAGGTCAATGTTTATGTTTTAAAACACTTTGATACTTAGGCATAAAACTAGCTCAAACCACGTCACAGACGATAATACTTGTTCTTTAACAAACAGTAAGTAATCTTTTTCAGCTTTAACAGATCATGAAAATAGGTCGTAAAACTTATCTGTTTAGTCCTCAAAATACAACTCCACACTATTGTGGGGTGCTACCAAATACGAAGATAGCACAAAAAAAGGAAGCCTTTCGGCTCCCTCAAAATTTCTAAACTTATTTAAAGTCTTACTTTTTCTCTTTACGGTAGCTAGTACCAAATCGCTTTTGGAACTTCTCTACACGACCTTCAGTATCGATAAAGCGTTGCTCACCAGTGAAGAATGGGTGGTTACC
>CALGZD010000080.1 GCA_937934635.1 uncultured Deinococcales bacterium | reverse complement strand
CAGGCTGAAGAGTTGGTTAGAACAAGTTTGAGCTAATGCTCAAGCCTCAGCAGCATCCAGACCATCAAAGAGGTCATCTTCATCCGTCATTTCTGACATTGCCAGTTCATCAACAACATGCTTGGCAATAAAGATATTTGTCTTCTCTCGAATAGCAAGTGCCAGCGCATCACTAGGGCGAGCATCAATATCTAGCTCAATTCCACGATGTTCTATAACGACTTTGCCATAAAAAACATGATCTTTTAAATCACACACTTCGATATGCTTAAGTTTGCCATCCATCATCTCTAGCATCGAAATCATCAAGTCATGTGTTTGTGGACGCTCAAGGTGTTCACCATTGCGAGCTAGTGCAATTGACAATGCTTCATTTTGCCCTATTGATATAGGTACAATTTCTGTACTGCCTGTATCGTCTTTATTCTCTGTTTCAGGCAACACAGCTTCGGGCAACACAGTTTCGAGCAGAATAATAAAGGACTTGCCATCAACAGCAACAGCAATATCTTTTAGTTTGGCAGGTAGCATGACGGGTTCATTCATGATTTCGCTTTTAATAATAGCATTTAGCGTTTCCATGTAACAACTGTATACACTAATACCAAAGTGAATCATTTATATAGGGCTAAAAAAATGCCCCTGTTTCAGTAGACTTAATAGTCTTGATAACAGGGGCAACATTTGAAAGGTGTCTTTTTAATAATGAACAGGGATGATGAATTCCCCGAGGCTTGCCTCGAAATAAAAAGAATCGACGTATGGCTTGCCGCGGGGTTCGTTCATTTACTGCTTTTTAGCTATACCAAGCAAACTCGCAGTTTCATTGTCATAGAAAAGGACAGTACCTACCCTATTTTTGGGTACACGAACCAAAATCCACGGACTTACAAAACCTTGTGAAACAATGTTGTCATCAGGTCTAGGAATGCTAACATACACATGGGCAGCTTGAGACTTAAGAAGCACGTTATTCACTTGCAAATTTAAACCCACAGCAGGTTGAATCCCTAAGAAGACACCCACAACACTCTCTCGTGCAAAATCAATGCTTGGTAGTGTAGGCACAACCGATACATTGCCATAAGCTCTTGCCCAAACTTTGAAAAGTGTAGAAGCGTCATGGACAATGACGAAGCCCATGTGCTCCATGTTGGCGCTCTCACCACGACCAACAACATCCCACTTAGCACCTTGCGGATATACACCACCTATGCCGCTGTTCATGTCGTTTAAACCTGCTGTATCGTCCCCTGCTTGTGTAGGATTGATCGGGTCTATATCTACTGTTGTTGGGTCTGGTAGTGTTTGATTTACTGGTGTTTGTGCATAAATCGTAGATGTGAGATTTGGATTGATTGCAGCAGCGTTTACAAAGGCTGCAGTTGGTCCACCGTTTGTGGTCGTTGTTGAAGCTGGAAGGTAATTAGATGATGCTATAGGGCTAGATACCACAGGGCTAGATGCTACAGGGTTAGATGCTACAGAGCTAGATACCACAGAGCTAGATACCACAGCACTTCCAGCAACAGGACGCGCACCTGCTACCATAGTTATACCTGAAGCTGTATTAGTACCTGTAGTAGGAGTTTGAGAAACACCTACAGAAACACCTTGAGAAACACCCACAGAAATCGGTGCAGCAATAGCTGGTATAGATGGTGGTGGAGGCGTAGCATAGGCAGCATAAGGATCAACCAAGATGTCTTGGAGCATTTCAGGCATAATGAGTGCCTGTGGTTTGTGCTGGCTTGCTGCCACACTATAAATGTAATCATTTTGTTTTGCTTTTAGCGCAAGCGTACCAGAGGTTTCGGTATCTCTACGCATAACTACATTTGCTTTAAACTCTTCGTGCCCTCTAAGTTTAAGGTTAGCTTGGTAGTTACCTTCTGGAACAGAAGCTTCTACTGGTGTGTTACCAATATATTCACCATTTAGGTAAACTTCGGCGCCAAGTGGGCTCGAGCTCAACCTAAGTAGTCCATTACCGCTTGGTACAGTTGGTTGTGCTGTCACGCCCGTAAGCTGCTTAATCATCGGACTACGTTCAATAATCTTAGTCAATTTCTTTGCAACATTATACCGCTCCGAAAGAGGCTGTGATTCATCATAACCACCCCAGTGCATACCTACAGGCTGATTGGTATCACTAAAAATAATCGCACCAGAACTGCCTGCTTGTGTATCACACTTATGGAAGATTTCTGAGCTACTCACCAAATCCCATGATGGGTGCATATAGCAGCGCTCACGCGTAATATATTTTGGCTTGCCCCCTGGGTGATGAATGATAAAGAGATTTTCCAAAGGTTTTGGATCTCTAACGTTAGCTAAGTTAATTACACCGTAACGACTACCAGGTATATCTGCTAATTCGAAAATACTATAGTCAAGTTCTGCGTCACTTTCAATCGCTTGCATTTTGACCTTGAATTCTTGACCTTGATCTCTTTCTGATAAATACCCTAAGCGCAAAGTCGCACGTTCAACACGAATATTTTTATCAATACCAGGAATACAGTGATAATTTGTCAGGATATGTCTGTCACTAATCAGTGAAGCCGTGCAAAAACTTGTACCTTCAGCACCGTCAACACGTCTGAGGAAAAGATTTAGACGACCAATTGGTGCCGAAAGACGTGCATCGTGCTGTCTTGCATTTATGAGTTCAAGCAAAGGCTCAAACACAGCAAATGCATCAAAGACATTCTCTGGATTGTATACCTCTGGTGTATAGTTCAAATTTGCATTGCCATACTCACTAGCAGGCATGTACAGCACTTGTGCCTTACTAACTTGAAGTAACTGGCTAAGCACAATCATAACGACGCCACAAAGCAAAAACGCACGTAATATATATAGTGCATTATCGCTTATAGAATGCCCTTTGTCAGGCATGGGGATATGTTGGAAACGTCGAAAAGTCATATGTTAGTTGTACAGCTTGTCCGTGAGGATTTCGTGTATTAAACATACATGAATCAATAGCAGATTTAGAATGCCCTGAGAATTTGTTAAATTTTGGCTGAAGAACGTAGTGCTAGTGCTTTAACAAGTGAAACTCTAAGGGTGAAGACTCTGAATTATACCAATTCCGCTTAAATCCGTTGTAAAGTCTAAACGTGTTTTAAGTAGTAGGTGAGTTAACTAGCGGAATATGGTTGAGCAAAGGATAGCTCTAGCTCATTTATTTATTACCAGCGTTTCCACGAAATAACTGTACACACTGAGTGGCTTTATTCTTTGAGTGGCTTTATTCTTACTGTGTGTTTTTCACAGACACTCGTTACGAAGCTCGCCGATTAACTGCGACAGCAGTTAATCGTGGAATTGCTTTACATCTATTTTTCGGACACGGTATAACCATAAAGAAGTGCCTTATAACTATGAAGTGCCTTATAACTAAAAAGAAATACCTTATAACTATAAAGAAATACCTTGCTCATTTATTTTTCTGAACAAGGTATTCGTCATAATTGTTTAAAGCAAATAGTTACAGCGTTTCCACATAATGTTGACCCATGCTAAATGAGTTTATTGCTACTCGTTACGAAGCTCGCCGATTAACTGACTTAGGTCAGTTAATCGTGGAAGAGCTTTTAATAAAAACCAGCTTGCTGCATACGTTCAAGCAATTCAAAGCGGAAAAACTGTCCACTACGGAGCACTTGCATTTGATAGCTTTTTCCTTGATAGAAAAAATCTGCCATAAGGTTATCTGGTTCATTATAGGTAGTCTGCTGATAGCTAAAGCCTTTATTGACAAGCTCTTGCCCAAAGTGTGCAACTACAGCATTCATACTAGCGGCTGTTTCAAAGCTACCATCGTAACTTTTGCTGATACAACGCGGCTGAAAACCATGACTTCCCTGAGGCGCTGAAATCACTAAGCCCGCAAGCGAACAATCTTTACTTGTCACAGAATTGCTACTAATTATATCTGATGCAGCTACATTAGATGGAACACTGGTTGCACTGGTTGCAGGTGCTTGAGATGGTACCTGTGGTACAGATGTTTGAGACGGTATTTGAGACGGTACTTGTGAAGGTACTTGAAATTGTGCTTGTGCAGAACCATCTACAACCTCAAGGAGAAGGTTTCCAGCAAGCCAGCCATCTTGTTGCTGACTACCTTGTTGATAACCACCATGAAGTAAAGCTCTTGCACGTCCTGTTAGATGCAGAACTTGTTGGCTAAGCAAGTGTTGTAACCGTGCTGAACTCAGCGGTCGGTAACTTGCAATTGCAAAAATACTTTCTAAACCTGCTGGACCTTCAACGGTGTAAAGCGAGTGAGTGTTTGGAAAGCTATGTGATACGCCAAGTTGTTGAAAGTTGTTCTGTGTATTGCTTAAATCATTGATGCCACCAGTGGTATCAAAATTGAAAACATAAATAAAGCAATTAC
>CALGZD010000079.1 GCA_937934635.1 uncultured Deinococcales bacterium | reverse complement strand
GCAGGTGAACCAGAAAGAGCAACGACAAAAGAGCGTAAGGAAAATGGTGTGCCGTTAGCAGAAGCAGCATGGGCTGGTATTGTTGCTGCTGCTGGTACTGTTGGGGTATCAACAGAAGAAATCGATAGTATCATTGCGTAGGATGGTGCTGTGCCCATCATCATTCACAAAATACAAAAGATGGTGGGCAAAGCCGCACCCTACAATTGTTATAGAAGTAGGGGGTGGCTTTGCCCACCATGTAGGAAACAAAAAAATTTTAGCTCAGTTTTGCATGTGAATCTGGGTCACGGTTTGCTTCTTTATAGAGTAAATACTTTGCAGGTACTTTACCCAAACAACCAAACCACTGTGGACAGTATGGACCCATCCAGAGGTTATCACCTTGATGGATTGGATACCAGTCATCATCAAGTCGATAGACACCGCCACCTTCAAGCATGAGCATACCGTGCTCCATAATATGTGTTTCTACAAAAGGTAGGGGTGTGCCAGGTTCAAAGCTCATAGTATTGACTGCTATATCAAAGCCTAGTTCTTCAGGTAGTAGTTTTCGGCAGATAAGTCCTTCATCGCCTAAGAAAGCTTCGCCCTTAAGTTTCTTTTCGTTACCAATTACAAGTTTTGGTTTTTCATGACCTTCGATAGGTATATAGCGTCTTTCAAAAATATTGATTTGACTTTTACCCTTTGAAGAAATTTTATGTTCAGTATCTGCTGGAATAAGAGCATAGCCATAGTCTTCTAAAACATGTTTTTTCTTGCCTATCTCTAAAGTTACGCTACCACTGGTAACGAATACAAAGCGTTCTATACCTGCAAGAGGTGCTGAGCCAGTACTGCCTCGACTGCAATCAACTAAATACTGTGTGAAGCGTGCGCCCATCTGAGGACTAACCAAAATAGTGACCATGGCTTTTTGCCAGTTTGGCAAAGTAGTTTGGACATGACCATCTGGAGAGATGAAGGCATGATTTCTTTTGACTTTTGTGCGGCTTTCGCCTAAGTGTGGAAATGCGATGTTTCTGGACATGACATAAAGCATATAATGTTTTATAGACCTAATGTCAGTGTAATGTCAGTGCATTCTCGTATTTGAAAATAGCTACATCAAAAAAAGGACATCCGCATATTGGATGTCCTAAAATTTGCCTGAGTTTTGATAATGTTGATTATTCGCTACAGTCTAGCTTCGTCAGGCTGAGTCACTGGATGTGTTTCACCCGTTGAGAACGCCTGCATAGGTGTTTCTTGAATTTCTGCTTCAGCAACTTCTGTTGTGCTCGATTGCAACTCTTTACTTGGTCGCAAATTGGCTAAGAAAAGCAATATAGCACCAATGACCACGCAGCTATCTGCCACGTTAAATACGGCAAAGCTAAAATTTGGAATGCTGAAGTGAATAAAGTCTCTGACATAGCCAAGGTACAACCTGTCAATCATGTTGCCAATTGCGCCAGACAAAATGAGTACGAGTGCAAAATGCGAAATACGGTTTAGGTTGTTGTGGTTACGTACTAAAAAGAGAATCAAGAAAGCAGAGACCAGCAACGAGAGAATACCTAAAGCTAGCGTGTTGTCTTGAAGAATGCCAAAGGCTGCGCCAGTATTTTTAACGGCAGTGAAGTAAAAGCCAAGACCGACGTATTGGTCGGGTGCGCTAGAGGTATAAAATTTGTTAAAAGACCAAATTTTTGTAAGTTGGTCAGCGATAATCAGTAAAGGAACGAGAATATATATCATGGTTGAATGTTTTAGTGTAACGCTTGTTAAGTAATTGAAAGGTATTATACACAGCTTTTTGCTAGTTTCTAAAGTGCCAAACCCTTTGCCTTTAGTTTAGAGATTAGATGCAGATATGCGTTATGCATCTGTAACTGGGGTGTGTCTGCATATATAGAGAGAGGAATAGTTAGCTTGAGATAAAAATCCTTTGAATATTCGATGCAGACACACCTTAGAATTTTTTCCGCTTCGCTACAAAAATATCTTTATACTTACTATATCCTAAGCTACCCCTTAAATTTCGGACGCACCTCTGTAATTGGAATATATTGAGCTAAAAAAACAGGCTCAGTGTTTGAAACTGAGCCTTTATAGTTATAAAAATTAGAGCTTATTCGCTTGTGTCTGAATCTTCAGCAAATGCTGTAGCAAGTACCATAGTGCGTTCGAATAGTTCAGGATCTAACCAGTTGCTAATTCTGTAACCGTTGACAAAGACTGAAGGTGTGCTGTTTAGCTCTAAGTCAGATGCTTTGATAATTGCTTCTGACACAAGGTCAGCGTAGCGTTCTTCTTCGATACAGCTTTCGATTTCTTCTGCTGCTAGACCTAGTTCATCGCTCAAACGAACAAAATAGCCTGATGGGTCGTCTAAGTTTGACCAAGCAGTTTGGCGGTCAAAAAGCTTGTCTTGATAGGTCCAGAATCCTTCGCTGCCATTTGTTTCAGAGACACACTCGATGGCTCGAGCCGCAGGTATAGCATTCGGGTGGACACTGGCAAGGGGTAGGTGGTGAAATTCAAAACGAACCCTACCTTCAGCCATCAGTTCTTCGATATAGGGCATGGTGTCTGTATGGAAGCGTTTGCAAGCTGGGCACTGCAAATCAGCAAACTCACGGATGACAATCGGTGCGTCATCAGCCCCTTTTTTGTGAATGCTTTGTGGAAAATCTTCTTCTGCAATTTCAGCTAAGTAAAGGGAAAAAGTAGCGTTGTATGGTGCTTCGTCACCAGTGACTTCAATATCCATACTGTAGGTCGGGTCAATCGAAAAGGTAATGGCATCTTCTGCTGACAGTTCTTCAAGGCTGTTGTTGAAGAAGTTATTGAAGCCTGTTTCCATGTCATCACCATAGCCAGTAGTGACGGCATAAAGCTTAGAAACAAAAGCGATGCTGTCTTCAGTCATGAGTGCAGTACCATCCATGCGTTTTACAAGGTCGTTTTGGACGCTAAGGCTAAACTCAGTGTCGTCGAAGGTGTAAAAGACATTGCCATCATCATCGACACCGTTAGAAAGTGCATAGTCACTTAAGCCATCAAGGGTTCCATCAAGACCATTACCAATTTGGGCTATGGCTGCAGGTGCTAGGAATAGCGCTAGACAAGTTGTTACAAGGCATAGGTATAATATTTTTTTCATTTTCATTCCTCTCAAAAGTACTCATAAGTGTACTTAGGGCATAGAATTTATTTACTAATCATAAATGTAAATCAAGATTAACTCTGTACGTTAAATCTATTTAATACTTGTGCAAATTAATGCGTTCTTACTTTGTAATAAAAAGCCTATAAAAAAGACACAGAAATCAAAGACACAGAAAAAACATACAGAGTTTGACCGAACATTACTCGGTACGCTGTATGTTTTTAGTTTACTCAGAAACTATGAAGAGAAAATTTAGTATAGCGACATGCGATCACTGAACTCAAAACGGTCGGTAAAGACCTCTTCAAAGGTAAACCAATGGACGCCTTCGTCCACAGCACGCTGATTTTCTTCAAAAGTTGGGCGCATGATGAAGTTATTAACATAGATTGTCGGTGTACTATCCACTTCTAAGTAAAGTGCGTATTGGTAAGCAGTTGTCACCGTACTTTGGTACTGATGCTGTCGCAAACATAGTTCTAAACCATCTGACTTTAAACGGTTTTGCTGTGCATACCTAACAAAGGTAGGAATTGGATCATCAAGATTTCGCCAATTCACTTGTTGGCTAAATAAGGTGTCATGATAGCTCCAAAAACTTGCACGATCACGACCATTGATTGCCATGACACACTCTAAAGCTTCTGCTGCAATGATTGCCTTTGGATGGATGCTCTGTAGTGGGTAATGATGGTATTCATAGCGCACGTCACCACGTTTAAGCAATTCTTTTACAATTGGCATACCTTGTGCTGCAAAGACTCGGCAAAAGGGGCATTGTAAATCTGTAAATTCACGAATCACATAAGGTGCATCGTGTGGACCTTCGCTGTAGGCAGGTTGTTGAAAGTAGTTGGTAGGGATTTCTGCGTGAGAAAGCGAGAAAAAGATTTTTGGAAGAAAGACTTTTTCTGCACTATCTCCTTCTGCACTATCTTCAGGCTCAACTTGAACATTCGAAATAAAGTACTTCAACTTAAACTCGCCGATAAGCTCTGTTGTGCCATCACTACCAATAAATTCTTTGACGTCTTCAGCAAAGTAGCTGACCATTGACTCTTCGAATTCTTCACCGTAAGCCATGATGGTGTTAATCAGCCTTGCCATGAAGACAGTAGCTTCCTCATCTAACAGTGAATCACCTGTCATTTTATAAACGAGGTCGTTGCGGAGTTCGTATTTAAAACTGGTGTTTTTGTAGCTATAGCTTAGTTCTTGATCTGCAACTTCTTCTAGTTCGTAGTCACCAAAGCGCAGTAGGTTTGCTTCTAAATCTTCACCAACTTTGGCACTAACAGTCATGAACATGCTGATTAGTAAAAATAGGCTTATGCATAGACCGATATATTTCGTAACGTATTTTGAGTATGGGAGATGTTTCATATTCTGACCTTTTGTTACTATTATTTATTCTAAGTACCAAGGCACAAATAAGTTTAACTATTCTGATAGCTAAGACACTGGAGATATGACGTTCTGTAGGGGATTAGTATCTAGTCAAATAATATAACTTAATTTTGCACACGTACTTACCTTAGCATAAGTTTAATGATGCTTATGTGTCTTTGAAATTATTATGGGTATATTCGCATGTTGGAAGATGAGTCAAATTTAGATTTGGATAAAAAATATTTGAAGATTTGGTGCGAATACACCTTAGAGTTTTCTTCGCTACAAAAACGTCTTAATCTTCATTGTTGTATTTTTTAAATCATGATTATTCGTCTTGCATACTTAGGGGCAAATACCTTCCTTCAGTGACGGTGAGTAGGGTTCTGGAGGAGAGCTCGAGCATAGCCGAGCGAGTTCCCCCACCACCAAAGAGTACTTCAGCATCGTCAGGGACAGAAAAACTATCAATCAAGGTGGGGAGTTTTTCTTTGTGCCCAAAAGGTGGCATAGCCCCTACAGGAAAACCTGTTATTTCAAGGACTTCATCTGGTCTAGCCATCCGCAATTTCTTTCGTGATACACCTAAAACATCCCTCAAGCGCTTTCCACTGACACGAACTTCGCCAGCAGCAATGACCAAATGCGGTTCACCTTTTGCCAAAAAAACAAGACTTTTTACAATTTGTTCAGCTTCAACACCGAGCAAACGAGCAGAATCAGCTACCGTAGGTGTCTCTTCTTCACAGTAAATGAGCTTTCCAGAAATATTATGCGTCGTGATGAAGTCTTGAATGGCTTTGTCTGTCAACATAGCGTTAGTTTAACCCAAACTATGATTCTGGTGAAATGTAATGCAAAGTGTTGCTTTAGCTTGCAAGACTAATTAAGCTTGTTACCTGCTCGTGAATTTAAAATAGGAATGTTTAGTCTATTTCCCATTTGAGGTTAGAATTATGCCAAATATGTAGTCAAGCTTTAGTAGGACGCACCCGAATTCCCCAAAATTCTAATGAAGGAAGACAGTACCATAGAATGGTAGTAAGCGTGGTAAACTTTATTTAGTCGCTTATCAAGCTTATTGAAAATACGGAATTATGGCAGGAACAGATACACTTACAAAAACAAATACTAAAGTAACCAAACCACCTATGTACAAGGTGCTTTTGCTTAATGATGACTACACCACGTGGGATTTTGTGTGTTATGTCTTGACCCGTTTCTTTGGTAAGACTGAAGAAGAAGCAAATCAAATCACCTTGGATGTACACCAAAAAGGCGCAGGTTTAGCTGGAGTTTATACTTTTGAGATAGCAGAAACTAAAGCTAATCAAGTGATTAAGTCTGCCCGACAACAAGGGCATCCTTTTAGGGCGACTGTAGAACCTGAATAGTAGAACCTGAATAACGGTATAGCTGTGCATTGGTGCCTAAATACATTGGTGCCTAAATACATTGGTGAATACATACATTCAGCTTGAGATATATATCTTTGAAAATTTCATGCAGCTGTACCTAAAGAAGTAATACCTTAGAGTTTTTTCCGCAGAGTTTTTTCCGCTTTGCTACAAAAACGTCTTCAGAGTTGTTGAATTTTCTAAATCACGGATACAAATAATAACGTTAGGCTATACGTATACTAAAACTATGAGTACAGATACCTTAAGCAAAACCTTTCAAAAGACTGATGTACCACCACAGTACAAGGTATTACTTCTTAATGATGATTACACACCTATGGACTTTGTTGTTTATATCCTTAGGCGCTTTTTTAGAAAGTCTTCAGAAGAAGCAGAGATGATTATGTTTGAAGGACATACCAAAGGTGCTGCGCTTGCAGGTGTTTACAGTTTTGAAATTGCTGAAACCAAGGTTTCACAAGTTCATAGAGCAGCAAGGCAAGAAGGACATCCACTACGGTGTGTTGTTGAGCCTGAATAGCTTTCCTGAATAGCTTTAATGTCTCAAACGCCATTTTATGAATGTAATGTTAAGAGGAAATTGAAACTAGATTAGTGTGATATGTGTTACATTCTTAACTAAGTACAGATTTACACACAACATGTAATTTCATAGGTGTTTGCATTCGGAGAAGAGTTTTTGAGTTGATGTTTGTCTGTCTTGATACAAAAGGAGATGGTTTTTACCATAAGTACCTGTACTTACTAGCTATCACATGTTTTTGGGCTGCTAAAAATTAGCAGCCTATTTTTTATTGCTGCTGTTATTGAAAGCGTTATGAATAGCGTTATTGATAGCCGTTATTGATAGTCTAGAGCTACAAACCTTATACTTGTCTAACTAGGAGTTGAGCCTTGCTCAATTTGATTTATTATGTGGGTATCAACAAGAGCACAATATGGAATGCGCGCATTGGTTGAAATTGCTTTAAGTGGCGATAAACCAATGAGCCTTAAAGCTATTTCGCAGCGTCAGAATATTTCACAGCAATATCTTGAACAGATTGTTGCGGTACTGCGTCGTGCAGAGATTGTTGAATCCGTGCGAGGTGCTCAAGGTGGCTATAGACTAGCTAAGCCTGTTGAGCAGATTACCGCTTTGGATGTGGTTGAGCTTATGGAAGGTAGCCTTGCGCCTGTGCCGTGTCTGGATGATGATGAAAATTGCTCACATACGGGTAGTTGCTCTACTGAGTCACTTTGGCAGCGTGTAGACAAGGCAGTGCGTGAGGTGCTTGCAGCAACTAGCCTAGCAGAGCTTGTGAATGAAGGTAGGCTTGTGCAGTTAGAGACTTTGCCTGAAAGTTTTTATAATAATCTTCAAAATTAGATTTGTGGTCTGATGAATTTAGGCGCAATATTCTCTAGGCTAAAGAATAATGTTTGGGTTTCCAAGCTATGGTATTCTAAACCCATGCTCGAGCCCTTCCAATTTCTCGAACAACACGAACTAGGTGAGCTGGTCGATGATGATTTGACCCTAAAACTTGTTGCAAAAGCACCAAAAGACAGACAAAAAGGTTTTTCACCTGCTTATATTTTTGACATGCATCATACAGAAAGCAATGAAAAAATGGGGCGGATTGATTTACGCATTGGCGAGACGACCAATTTACTGATGTATGGTGGGCGGATTGGCTATGGTGTAGAACCTGCTTACAGGGGAAACCACTATGCTGCACGTAGCTGTAAGCTACTATTTCCACTTGCTAAAAAGCACGGCATCAATCCACTTTGGATTACTTGCAATCCTGACAATATCCCTTCACGAAAAACCTGTGAGTTTGCAGGTGGGGTGATGGTTGAGATTGTGGATTTGCCTGAAGACAATATCATGTATAAACAAGGTGAACGGCAGAAGTGTCGTTATCGTTTTGATTTGTGACAAAAAGCCTAAACTAAAGTAGGAATAAAGATAAACAATATAGATGCTATTCTGTAGGTATAAGGCGAATGG
>CALGZD010000078.1 GCA_937934635.1 uncultured Deinococcales bacterium | reverse complement strand
TTAGTTACTACGTAATCAATAGAAGGTTCAAAAGCGGCTTTGGTTTTTTTGGTGATGTCATTTGGCAATTCATCTAAGTGATAACCCACTGCTAGAAGCGCAGCGATTTTCGCAATAGGGTAGCCTGTTGCTTTAGATGCTAAGGCAGATGAGCGTGACACCCTTGGGTTCATTTCAATAACAATCATGTCGCCGTTTTTAGGATTGACAGCAAACTGAATGTTTGAACCACCAGTCTCCACCCCGATTTCACGGATAATGGCAATCGAGGCATCTCGCAGTGATTGATATTCTTTATCGGAAAGTGTTTGTGCTGGTGCCACTGTGATAGAGTCGCCAGTATGAACACCCATAGGGTCAAAGTTTTCAATTGAGCAGATAATCACAACAGTGTCGTTGGTATCTCGCATGACTTCTAGCTCATATTCTTTCCAACCCAAGATGCTTTGCTCAACCAGCACTGTACCTACAGGTGAATCATGCAAGCCTTGTGAAACAATCTTTTTAAAGCTTGCTTCATCCCAGCCAATGCCACCACCTGTACCACCAAGCGTGAAGCTTGGGCGAATGATAGCAGGGTAGCCAATCGTTTTCACGAAGTCGAGTGCTTCATCTAGGCTCGAGACCATCTTACCCGCAGGTGTGGCAATGCCAATTTTTTCCATCGCCTGTTGAAAGAGCTGACGGTCTTCACCTTTTTGGATAGCATCGTAGTTTGCACCAATAAGCCCAACACCGTGCTTTTCTAATATGCCTTGCTCATGCAAACTCTTTGCTAAGTTAAGTGCAGTTTGTCCACCCAAGGTTGGCAAAATAGCGTCTGGCTTTTCTGCAATAAGCACTTGCTCAACAAACTCTGGTGATAAAGGCTCTATATAGGTTCGATTAGCAACTTCTGGATCAGTCATTATCGTTGCAGGATTTGAATTGATGAGTACAACTTCGTACCCCTCTGCACGAAGTGCTTTACAAGCCTGTGTACCCGAATAGTCAAACTCCGCTGCTTGACCGATAACGATAGGACCTGAACCTAAAATTAATATTTTTTGAATATCTGTACGTTTTGGCATAAGACAGTCACAACCTGCTCGCTAAATTGCTTTAAGTCTGGGTAATATCTAGGCAGACAATATCTAGGTATAATATCTGGGTAATATCTGCCAAAAATCAACTTATAAGCCTTGGGAGCATAACATATATGTAAAGGGGATATTCATACATATTTATGCATAGGAATGTATATTCATACATTTTGGGCATTTACATCAATTTTTGAAGCAACTCTCAAACCGATTTTTATAGCGGTTGCAAAAAAGATTCCAGCAGTGAGAAACACTTTACGTATTACTGTTTAAGGCATTAGTGTAGTGCTTTAACAAGTGAAACGCTAAGGGTGAATAATCAGAATTAGCTATACTATTCTTTACCCATAAGCTTTTTAGAGTTTAGCGTCCAAAACATACCCTTTTAGTATCAGTTGTCGCTGTACTAGTAAAGTCAATATGAACATCAAAATAGAATCGGTCGTGCTGGAATTAATAATGCAAATGCCATTAAACCTGTTTTGAAACCAAAACAAACATAACTCCTCAACACCCATCACCCAAACTTAAACCACACGAAAACGACCGTCAAAAGATAACCACTTAATGAGAAAAAACTAGATTACGTTTATGTTATCTCATCTTCTTAAAATAACCTCAGTTTACTTAAGCCCTATAACTTACTAAGGGCAATCTCAAAGCAAGTTTCTATAGAAGTCTCAAATAGATTATGTTTAAACGCTAAACCCAAAAAACAATCGCTTTTAGTTATTCTTTGAAATTACTTTATATTTTTCGGGTTAAAACCTATACTGGTTAAAACCTAGTTTTGAAATAACTAAGTTAGTCATCCTATGCGCAAATCTCGAAAAAACAATCAAACCTTTGAAGTTGCAATGCTTAGATCATTTTGGGCTAGCTATATCTTGGCAGTCATAGCTATCTTATTGTCCTTCGTATTCATAACAGGTGTAAGTAAAGGTGCAATTATCATCTTGGCAATCACCGCTGTTATTGGTGTGAGCATCATGATTGGGATTGCGCTCGTACCAAAAAAATTTAAACATATCTCCAAAATAGTAGCTGTTTCTAACGTATTTTTGATATTAGTCCGCCTTGTTTATGCTTTGTACATAGCTCAGGTACAAGATTTAAGACTGTACCACTTAGACTTTTTGGGCTTGTGTCTCATTACACCTCTCCTATTTTTTCACCTCTTCATAGCTTTTGATAATAAAGTTGGACGTCGTTTAAGTATTGTTTTTTTTGTGCTCACTGTAGCCGTAGCAAGTCTCTTCCTTCTTGGCCTAGGTTCTAATGCAGAAGACACCTTTATTCAATCATCTTTAATAACATTTTTATTCATTTGTGCTGCTTATTTATTTATGTTTTCAGCTTCCTTTAGACTGATGCATAAAGAAAATGAAGCTAAAACCAAAGCTGTCTTAAGCTACAGCTACATAGATAGCGTGACGCAACTTGCTAATCGCACAGCTTTTACTAGAAAACTTAGAGCACTTTGTAAGTCTGATGGGAAAAGGCACTACGGGCTCATACAGATTGATATTAATGGCTTTAAGCGAATCAATGATCACTACGGTCAGCATGTTGGTGATTACTGCCTAAAACTCATGGCTCAGCGAATCAAAAACCTAGTTCCCTCCAATAGTGTTGTAGCTCGAACAGATGGTGATGAATTTAGCCTCATTGCACCTCTGAAAAACCTTAATCATTTGACAGAATATTGTAAGCACTTTAGTGAAGAACTGAATCGCTCTTATGACTTTAAGAACTATCATTTGACATTACCTGTGAATATAAGTGCTTGCCAATATCCAGGTGATGGTGATGAGCCGCACGTACTTTTAAAGAAACTTGATTGGGGGATGAATGTAGCCAAGAAGTCTAAAGACGACTATATAGTTTACGATACGGCACTAGGCAAACATATGTCTTATCAAGAGGCTGTAGAAGATGAGCTTGCCTCAGCCATTGAAAACAATGAATTGGAATTGCACTATCAAGCAATTATGAATTTAAAGACTGGTGTGGTGGATGGTGCTGAAGCACTTCTCCGCTGGACTAATCCAAAGTTGGGTAAAGTTTCACCTGAAGACTTTATACCTATTGCTGAAAAATCTGGTCTGATTCTTTCGATTGGTAACTGGGTTCTTGAAGAAGGCTGTAGACAATTAAAGAGCTGGTTAGATGCAGGGCACGATGTTAGCATTGCCATCAATATATCCATGGCTCAGTTTAAACAAGAAAATTTTATTGACGATATTCGGGTCTTACTAGCACAACAGCAATTGGACCCAAAGAGGCTCGAGCTCGAAGTGACAGAAAGTCTGGCTTTTGATGACATTGCACTCAGCAGGCTTGATGAACTCCAGCAAATCGGCTGTACGGTAAAACTAGATGATTTTGGTACTGGTTATTCTTCACTCTCGATTTTAAGCTCCTTGCCGTTGAATGAACTCAAGATTGATAAATCATTTGTTCAAGAATTAGATGAAAGTTATAACAGCAAAGCATGGACGATGATTAGGACTATTTTGAATCTAGCACACAGCTTTGCTTTGGAAGTTGTTGCTGAAGGTGTAGAAACAGAAACACAACTTCTTCACCTGCAAGAGCTAGGTTGTGAGTTTGCACAGGGGTATCACATCTCAAAACCGATAGACGCAGACCGCTTCTACCAAAAGTTTTTGATTAATCCAAACAGTGCATCTATTGCAAAAAGTCCAACAAAAACAGGCTACACTCCCCCAAATAGTGACTATCGGGCACACTAATACCTGTATTAGCTAAATACCTGCATTACCGTAGGATTTCGGCAGGCTCGAGCCCACTCGCTCTCCTCGCAGGAAGTAAACCAGCAAGTATACTTATAAAAAGCGAGAGCAAAGCAACCCACAAAAAATCTCTAAGCTGCAATTCAACGGGAAGTTGGGTAATCAAGTAGATATCACCGGGGAGCGGATAGGGTTGATACTTAAAATAGAGACTAAGCCCTAAACCGAGCAAGATGCCAAGCACTGTACCCGTACCACCCAATATAAAACCTTCCAGCATGAAAATTCGCATGATGCTAGCACGAGATGTACCAAGCGCACGCAAAATGCCAATCTCTTGTGTTTTTTCTGCAACAGTAAGTACCAGAATATTTGCAATGCCCATAGCTGCAACAATAATTATCAGATAGATAACAATCGCAATTAAGATTTTTTGTAAGCGAAGCTGCGTGATTAAACTACCAAAAAGGTTTTGCCATGAATTGGCAAATAAACCTTGTTCACGACTGAGCGAAGCTGCTATATCATTTGCTGCATCAGCATTGTGCAACTGCACATGGTAGCCACTGATTTTGTTGTCAACCTCAATTAACTCTTGTAAGCTTTTGAGAGAAACAAAAGCACCAACCCCGTCAATGATTTCATTACCGACTCTAAAGGTGTCTGCCACTGTGTAGGTTTTACGATTTGCATCAATGTCTGAGACAAGAATAGTATCACCAGCGAATACATTGAGAGAACGCGCAAGGCTCGAGCCGAGAATGATACCCTCCCCATCAATCAGCGTTTCCTGATGTTCATTCAAAACATCTAAATCATAAATATCAGTCATTAAATTAGGGTCAATGCCCGTAAGCTGTACAAATCCTTTTCGACCACTAATCCCTAAATTGGCATTTGCCCGCCTACTAATCAATGCTTGAACATTTAAAAAGGGGCTGGCTGCATCAACATCATCTCTGAAGGTAATTGCATCTTGCTGTCCTTCATCAAATTCAATTTGATTACCATCAAAAGGTACCAGCGTAATATGTGGCGTCGCCTTTAACGTACTACTGACTAGTTCATCTATGAACCCATTGGTCAAAGATAAAGCTGTCACCAACGCCATAACACCAACTGCCACACCCAAAATCGTCAAGATGCTTTGTAGTGGACGGCGACGAATATGCCGAAAAGCGAGAAAAGCAGAAAAGTTAGCCACAGAAACAGTATTTCATATTTATTCTAAACTTTGTATCAAAAACCTATCAAAACCTCATCAAAAATCTAATATCAGCAAACTTATGGATGTGTCCGAATATTGCGAGTGAGAACATTTAGGTATAATGCAAAAATCCTTGAATATCCGATACGGACACACCTTTAGAGTTTATGAATGAACTTACAAGAGGTTGAATCACTAAGTTTCTAGCCTGTCACTAAGTCGTAGCTTTGTTCATTACGCTTAGCTACAAAAACATCTTAGTAAATGATAAATCAGGATGTATCATTTATATTTCGGACGCACCCTCAAACTTATAAAAAAACACACCTAAAATATGTCAAACTAAAGCTATGCCTGAGTTTTACCCACCTGACCCTATAGACTACGACGACGAGCAAAATCAGAGTGATGCCTTTAAACAGTATGAAGACATGGCAGTTATCGCGCCATATAGTTGGCAACACCTCACTGTTTCAGCAGTGCAGTTGGCAGCAGAGGATTATATTGAGCAAGAACACCTTGAAGAACGTGCAAAAACTTTACTCAAAAAACATGGCTTGACACCTTTTTTTAATATGACGCCAGATGAGCTTGCTAAAGTTCTAGATAACATCGATGCTTTGGAACATGCTTGTGATGATGGAGAACCCTTTACCGCACTATTGGCTGTTTACATTTTGTCTGAACTAGGCGATATGCTGATGGA
>CALGZD010000077.1 GCA_937934635.1 uncultured Deinococcales bacterium | reverse complement strand
ACCCACTGGATTACAACTAACTGGATTACAACCCACTGGATTACAATCAAGCGCACTGCCAGGAATCCAGCAAGCTACACACCCCATCGAACTTTGTGAAAAAGCAAAAACAGCAGGGTTTATACAACATGGAAGGTTTTTACTAAACCCAAGAGATTTTCAAGTACTAGCATTACAACCTGTTGTGCAACCGTACTTGAGAAGGCTCGAGCTCACCCTCAACTCCCAAAACATCAACCTTGTACCTATTGTGCTTCCACCAAGAGGCGTTATCTTCCCTACCTTAGGCGAAGAAAGCCGAAGGGACTATGCCAAACTCATCTCAGATTTAGCAACAGCTAACATCAACAGCGTAGCGCTATCAAGAATATTAGATATATACAGTGCAGATTTCTTTTTTGATAAAGATCACCACTGGACACCGTTTGCAGCGAGAGAAGTTGCAAAGCTAGTTGATGGCACACTAAATATTCCAGCGGAGAGCAGACAAAGCTTTGAGTCATTTCAAATTCGTCATAATTGGTCTCCTGGTGACTCTCGGCTCAAAGCACTAGCAAAGCTATGTAATTACAACTATCAGAAACAAGACAGTACCTACATGACCAGTGACTATGTAACCAGTGAATACGTAACCAGTTGGGTCACTGAAATGTCTACAAGTGCAGGATTATTCGACACACGTGATGTTAGCAATCAGCGCCACTCAGCACTTGTTGGCACAAGCAACAGCGAATCTTCCACACTAAATTTTGCAGGTTTTTTATCTGAACAAACAGGTCAGAGCATTTCAAACTACTCTTTTGCATCGAGCGGTGCTCTAGGTAGTATGTTGCACTACTTTTTATCAAGAGAATATGAGCAGAATAAACCACGCTATCTCTTTTGGGAATTTTTAGCCAATCCACATACGACAGATTACAACCTAAATTCAATTCACCATTATCGACAAATCATTCCAAGCATATTTGGAGCTTGTAAAGGGGCTGCACTCGCAAGCGCAAGCTACACATTGGATAGCGCAGCAAATCGAAGTTATATAGACTTATTTCAAAATGCACCACAACTTACAGCTATTGATGGTCCAAATTACTATCTATCATTTCAAATATCAGGAGACTTTATAGATAGGGTGATTGTAGAGACCCTATATGCAAATGGACAACTTGATCAAAGTGTAATCGCTTTATTACCTTCTGCTTCAGGCTTACAAAAAACATTCTTAGAGTTTTTAGACCCAAGCCTAAATAACTCAGGTAGCGTTTCACAAATCAATATAAGTTTTCCGTCTCCATCACATCCAAGCGCTCTAACTCATGTGAACGTTGACTTGTGCAACACTAATTAATTTTACTTTTCAAGCAGTACCCATTGGTACGCTGTTGCCGTGGCTCGAGCCAACCCTTCCCTATCCTCAAAAGCCTCTAACATACGATTTAAATCTTCAGCATTAGTATCTTTCAGAGGTCGAACCTTTGGCACTTCACCTGCAAAAACCATCGCACGTCCCTCTGCTTGCCAACGCTCTAAACCTTCTTCTTGGGCAAGATGATAGAGTTCATGCCTAAGTGTTTTCGTCAAACTATCCCGCTCTAGCAATACCTGTATGCGCTGCACATCAATTCTGGTATCTTCTCTATTTGCAATCGCTGATACAAACCAAGGCACTGCCGTTGTCTCTGTATAAGATGCTAAGGTTGGATGGATATAAAGCTGCACATCAGTGGGTAGGCGTAAACCGTGTTTTACACGCAAATCTTGTTTTGCTTCTCTTAAAATTGCAAAGACCTCACTCAGATGCTGTTCGTCGGCTCGAGCCAAAGTCAAGACTTCAAACTCACCATCACTGACAGTACGCCAATCTTGAGCATTAGCACTGAAGAAACTAAAACATAGTGCAAATACAACAAGTGTCTTACAGGACACTAATAATAATGTCCTGTAAGATTCTAAGGTTTTGTAATGCCAACTCATGATTTAATTATCCGAAAGCTGTATCGAAAGCTGTGTCAAAATCTGTGGCACAACAGCTATCTGCGAAGGGTCTTTAAGTTCTTCGACAATACCCAATACCTTTTTCGTACCGATGCCTCGCACATCTGGCTCATACATCAACCAAGCTTGGGTAGGTAATGCGGTAAAAGCACCTGGCGTTTCTGCACGAAGTAGATAAGTAAAACTAACAGGACTACCTAGATAACTGAAATAGTAATCAACACGTTCATCACGAATATCACGACCATCGTACCAACGGTTCCAACCATAGTAGTCATCACCATAGCGAGACTCTAAACCTGCTACTCGGAAACCTTGATCATTTTCAATGACTCTGAAGCCAGCCGCCAATGGTTCATTCACCATCACATATCTATAATCTGTATCTTTTGGATTAATCTTGATGGTTACAAGAACATAATCACCAACTTGCACATCACCACGCAAACGACTACGTTCATAGACAATACGCTCCTCAGTTACATCAAAAACAGGTTTTAGAACTTCGTAACGACGTTGCACAGACAGATGCTCATTTTCAGGCTCGATAAAGTCACGTTCCTCGACATAATGCACGTTGGCACTGGCATATAACCTACCCTCTCCTGTAATATCCAGCGAAAGCTCATTCTGTCCTAGACTCAAACTACTCAAATCTATATCGATACTATTTGTTTGTTGTCCTTGAATTTGTTCAGAAAGAAGCGTATCACCGTTTAGACTGACAGCAACTTGGTAATCATAGTTAACTTCGTCACTTACTTCAGCAAGCTTTAAAGACGCCTTGATAACCGCTGCTGTATCTTTGGTCGAAACCCAGCGAGAACCTTGACGTTCTAATAGTAACCAGTTCACAATTTTTGGAATCATGACATCGTCAGGATTGGTCCTAACAAGTGCTTCAAGTGCAAAGGCTGTCGCCTCAATGCGGTCGTCATTCCATCTGTAGCGCTCTGCGCCACTTTCCCAATAAGCCACTTGGTCACGCTCAGTCACACGGTTTTTAAGCTCATCTATAAAAAGCTTAGCTTCTGTTGTTCGCTCTAGTTCTAGGAAGGCTAATGCGCTCAACGCTAAGCCATAAGCAGACATACCTGCTATGCCATCTTGCTCAGCTAAATAGTAGATACCGTTGATATCTCGGTTGGCTCGAGCCAAGGCGTAAAATGCATAGGCCCTCCCATCAATGTTGCCCTCAATAAGTGGATAAGCTTTACCCTTATCAATCACTACTTGCTGGCTCAGATAATCAAACCCCCACTCCATTACATACTCTTTAACTCTATAGCCCGCTTGCTGTGCATCGAGTAAACCATTGAGTACATAAGAAGTAATAAAGAGACTTGATTCGTCATGCTTCCAGAATCCCCAACCACCATCATTGTGCTGGAAATCATAAAGACGCTTTAAACCTTTTTGAACAATATCGTCTAAATTTTCTTCAATATCTTCAGGCAACTTCGCTAAATCACCAGCTTGTGCAGCAAGCACACTTGGCAAAAAGCGACTCATGGTCTGTTCGGTACAGCCATAAGGATAGCCTGCAAGATAAGACAAGGCAGGGGAAACTGCTGCTGCTAAGGAAGGTGTCAGGTATAGCGTTCCACCCATGCTATTTGGGTCTGCTGATGCTGGCAGCGTAAAGTTCCAGTTATCCGAACCACTACCAGCCCAAGCTTGCTCATCTCTGATACCATGAGGCAATACAGGTATCGGCAATTTCATCGCATCACTGGCTTCTTGAGTTAAGGCTGTCGCTGTAATACTAGCTGTGCCAGTGTCTGTGGCAGTGATTTGGAAATCACCACTTGCACGATTAGCTGCTGGTAAAACAGTAGCTTGTGGGTCAGGATTAGCAATACTCAGACCTTCAGCAGACATTTCTAGTTGCCCATCTTGATCGCTATCAAGATTGTTTTGACCTATGACCCGAAGGCTAGCTTCATCTCCTTTGATAAAAAAACGTGGTGCAGCTAAGCGAGCAATCACTGGCAACGTACTTGTCACGTTATAGGTATTCTGACCTACGTGATCTTCTAAACTAATCACCCTTGCAGTCATGCGCCATTCGGTTAAATTATCTGGGAAAGTTACTTCAGTAGTAAGCAAACCATTTTCGTCTGTTTCTAAAGTTGGCAACCATACTATCGTATCTTGAAAATCCTCACGCACCTCTGCTTCCGCAAAATTTGCTTCCCCCTTTGCTTGGGCAAATATAGCCTCGTCTAGGGGGGCTCGAGCCATCAAACTAGCCTCGGCTACATCACCACTTGAACCCACAGCCCCTCCAAAAGCTTCAGCATTGCCGAAGTAAAACCAACGACTTAACTGCGTACAAACAATATTTTCTTTCAGAGCATAAAAGAAACCACGAATGTCTGCTGTGCTATCTGGTCTAACTAAGTAAATACCCTCGTCAACCAAACCAAGCACAACTTGACTCTTAACACCTTTACCTTCAACATCAGACACACGAACTGCAAATGCACCAACATCACCAGGTTTATAGCTATCTGAGTTAGAGGTGATTTCAACATTCAAGAATTTATCTTCTGGTGGAATCCTAAAGCCTGCTGTTTGGGTATAGATTTCACCTTCACCCACAATCGTCACCGACACGTACCCATTAGGAATCATTGCTTCGGTAAGCGGTAATTCATAGTTCAGTACTGAACCATCAAGCTTGATAACTTCATACTCACCAAGTGCTTGACCTTCAAGGCTAATCAATGCCCATGCATCAGACACAGGAGATTCAATGACAAAGCGTGCTGTATCACCAACTTTATATTCAGGCTTGTCTGCCGTGATGTTTAAACTATCGTATGCCCAATACCAACGTGAATTATCAGAAACCCACATGTATCTATCTGCACTACTTTCTCTTGCTAGCTCATCCTGAGCAGTTACTTCTAGTTCATATGAACCTTGTCTGTTTAGTGTAATGTCGAGCTGAGCCTTACCATCTGCATCGGTCTGTCCAGAAAATGTTTCTGTGTCATCATTTTGTCTACCGTTATCACTTGACCAATAATAGCGTTTTGCAGCTAAAGTAAAGGGAACGCTCACGGGCTCACCATAGATACTCTCAGCTTGTACATTGACCGTGATGCTCTCGCCAACTTTACTAGCATAACTATCTGTTGTGACGTTCAGCACAACTTCTGAACGATAAGCGACAACGCTGCCTGAACCTTGAATCTCTCGGCGAGCTTCATCCATGACACCAGCTTGCAAACTTAATTCATAATCTTCGTCTCTGGCTGGCAAATCAACAGTGACAACTAACTCACCATTTTCATCCAGAACACCCTCGCCTCTATCGATAATGCTGCCACCATAATAAGAGCTATAACTATAGTCTTCGTAAAACCCATAACTTGAGCGATAACGCCAACGGTAGTGCGGTTGTTCTAAGATGCTATAACTCACCTTACCACCAGCGACAGCGCCACCAAACAAGTACTCACCTTTTATAACAAAGCTTGCACTACCGCCCTGAACACTAATGCTATCTTCACTGATAACTTCAACACTATATTCAGGTTTTTGAAATTCCTCAACATAAAAATAATCGTAAGACTCTTCTCCATCA
>CALGZD010000076.1 GCA_937934635.1 uncultured Deinococcales bacterium | reverse complement strand
TATGCTTTCCCCAAAATGCTCATACCAACCAGCCTTAGTCACTAAATCTCGAACTGGTCCCTTCATGCCTGATATAAGAAGATTTATGCCTTGTGCATCATACGCTTTCATTCGTTCTTCTAATACCTCAATCGCCACAGCGTCCATATCATTAACAGCACTAAAATCAAGAATGATAGTATGTAGTTCTGGTCGCTCAACAACTGCTTGATTGAGTCGTTTTTCAAGATAAGCCATGTTGGCAAAGTAGAGTGAGGCATCAACTCTAGTAATCAACACACCATCTTTTTGTTCTGCTTCTGGGTAGCGACTGACATTTCTATAAACACCTTCGCTGGCAAGATAACCTAGTTCGGCTGTGTGAGGGTAGGCACTTCGACGAATAAATACAGCAAGGCTAAAGAGTACGCCAACCAATATGCCAAGTTCTACGCCTAATATGAGCGTAGCTATAAAGGTAAGCACCAGTGTCCAACCATCCACTGCTTTGAGTTTAAATAAGTGCTTGGCTGTATTTATGTCAATGAGTCCGTACACGGCTACTAAAACGATTGCTGCTAAAACTGCTTTGGGTAAGTAGTAAAAAAGTGGTGTTAAAAAAAGCAATGTAATGATTACGAGTAACGCAGTAACTAAAGCAGCAAGTGGTGTTTTTGCGCCTGATTGATAATTGACTGCTGTACGTGAAAAACCACCTGTGACGGGGTAGCCTTTAAATAAGCCACCAACGATATTGGCAAGACCTAAGCCAATAAGTTCAGCATTGGCATTTAGCTTGTACTTTTCTTTGGAGGCGATAGATTGCGCCACAGCAATTGATTCCATGAAACTTACAAAGGCTATGGTTAGGGCTATGGGTAACAAAGCTTGTATGTGAGTAATGTCAATAGCTGGCATTGAAACGGTTGGAAAGCCTGTTGGCACACTGCCGACAATTTGCACTGCGACATTTTCTAGCCTAAAAAAGTAAACGGCGAGTACGCTAAGCACTACGACGACTAAGGGGGCAGGGAAAGACTTTGATAGTTTTTTTAAGGTTATTAATAGGACGATACTGACGATACCGATAGCTAGGCTGTATATATTGGTGTTTGGGAGCTGGCGGGTGAGCTCGAGCCCAGTTTCAAACACACTATGCCCTCTGGGAATGTTTAGCCCAAATAGGTGTTTAAGTTGACTGATGCCAATAATTATAGCAGCAGCCGATGTAAAGCCACTGATAACAGCGTGTGACAAAAAGTTAGTGATGAACCCTGCTCTGAGTAACCCAAGAACAAACTGAATCACACCCACCATGATGGCTAGTAGTGCTGCCAAAATAATATAGTTTTCAGTGCCTGCCTCTGCAATTTGTGAAATGCCCGATAGTGTCAGTAATGAAACGATGGCAACAGGTCCGACTGCAAGGTGTTTTGAAGAGCCGAAAATAGCATAAATGATTAAAGGAATTGTTGCGGAGTAGAGTCCTACTGCAGGGGGTAAGCCAGCAAGAAGAGCGTAAGCCATCGCTTGAGGTACAAGCATGACGGCAACAATAAGCCCCGATAAAATATCGGGGACTAAATCTTCCTTTTTATAATTTTTTAACCAGGAAAGTATTTGCACAAGTTATATTCAGGCGGGTGTTAGCTGGCTAGACATTACCCAAGCAAGATAGCTACCCTCAAGCTCTTTAACATCGTATCCAGCTTGTCTCATGGCACTAGCTACTGGACCAACTCTTGCACCTGTACGGCAGTGCATGATGATGGAGGTGTCCTTTGACACTCTATCTAAGTTCCACATAACACGACCACCATGTAGCTGTATTGCATTCGGTATGTGCCCTTCAAGGTACTCGTTCAAGGCACGAATATCTAAGATGTATTCAGTATCCGTATTTAAGGTTTCAGCTTTTACAAAGTCAATCGTTTCAGTAGCTTGGTTGCCTAGTGATGTCACATAGCCTCCAACATTGTCTATACCAACTCGTGCCAACTGGTCACGCATAGCAGTTGCTTCTTCTTGATTATCTGCAAGAAGTAATAGAGGTTTTTCTTGATTTTCTGGATCAATAACCCAAGCAGCCCATCCTGTGAAGCGTTTACCAGCAGGGATGTTGATGCTACCTTTTACATAGCCCTTTGCAAATTCGTCTGCTGTACGTGTATCGATAAGTTGATTTGTTTCAAAAGTCTTTAATTCAACTAAGCTATCTTTTTGCTCTAAAATTGGTCTTTGTCCCAGCAGCTCTGGACCTGCACGGTTCCAACGTTTCATGCGCCCAAAGTAAATAGGAGCATCAGGCTGACCATCAACCAAGTTGTCTATAAAACCTTGCTCATCACCTTCAGCAAGAAAGCTTGCCCACCAAGCAAAACGCTTTTCATAGCCAACCGTAGAACTTGCAATTGCGCCTAGTGCCTTACCACAAGCACTACCAGCACCATGACCAGGCCAAACCTGAATGTACTCAGGCAAGTTTAAAAATTTTTCTTGTAAGCTTTTGAACATAAGACTTGCCATTGGTCTACGTGTATCAACTGCACCAGCGGACTCATCTAATAAATCAGGTCTGCCTGTATCACCTACAAAGACAAAATCACCACTTAGTAAAAAGCCAGGTAGGTCTGTAGTAGCGCCATCCGTGACCAAAAAGGAAATGTGTTCAGGAGTGTGTCCTGGTGTATGCAAGACTTCTACTTTGATATTACCAATTTGAATGAGGTCGCCATCTTTGACACCTTCGTGCTCAAAACGGTACTGCCAATCTTCGCCACCCTCATCACTCAAGTACAGCTTTGCACCAGTGGCGAGTTCAAGTTCTCTACTGCCAGAGAGGTAATCAGCATGAATATGTGTTTCGGTCACTGCAACTATGGTCATGTCGTTGGCAGCAGCTTCATCTAGATAAACCTGAATATCTCTGCGTGGATCGACAATCATGGCTTCGCCAGTCTTTTGGCAGCCTACGATATAGCTTGCCTGCGCTAAGCTTTCGTCATAAATTTGTTTGAATAACATTGTTTAATTTGCCTCCATTTTTTGTGAATCACTATCTTTCTGCTATCTTTCTGCTATTTTTTTTCTATTTTTCTGCTATTTTTCTTCTAACTTATTTTTCACTTAGCTTTGTACCTACACGGTATTTATATGGTATTTACATGGAATTTATACGGTATCTAGATGACACTGATACAGCGCACGAAATACAGGGCGTTAAATGTAGGGCACTAAATACAGGGCACTAAATACAGGGCACTAAATACATAGCACTAATACAGGACATCAAATATAGGGCACTAAGCCTCTAAAGAACTTTTCACAACTATAGCTTGCAAATAAGAAATATGCAAATAGCATATTGTTATCACTTTTATGTTATATTGTTATATTGTGAAGGTTGAACATCTCATTGCTTTTTGCAGTGTTGCAAAATATAAAAATATAACGAAGGCAGCAAAGGCGCTTAAAACAAGTCAACCAGGCTTAAGTCGTCAACTTGCTGCACTCCAGCAATCTGTTGGGGAATTGCTTTATGAACGGACTGCTTTTGGGATTGAATTAACAAAGCATGGTGAAGCTCTGTTGCCACATGCCTGTGCTGTGGCACAGACTTTTCAGGAGGCACAAAACTTTTTAGGGGAAAATAAAAATCGTCGTACTGTTCTAAATGTTGGGGTGAGCTATCACCTTGCCCCATCGGTGACACCACGCTTGCTTAGTATTTTAGCAGAACAAAGAAAAAACATTGATCTTATATTTTATGAAGATTACAGCACAGCCTTGATTGATCAATTGCTTCATCGGCAGCTTGATGTTTGTTTTGTATTGCAACCAGAAAGTCAATTACCACAAGCGTTGGAAGCGTCAATTACTGTCTACGGAAATGATGCTATTGGATTTTTTATACACGAAGACCATCTGCTATATAACGAAGTCTATACGTCAATCACTGCGCTCAAAGGTGAAACGATTATTTTAACCAAGTCAATCTCAGCAGTATATAAAAACACTTTGGAAAGTATTGAAAGAAACAAAGTGAAGCCTGCTAAGTATGTTGAAGTTGGTAGCCCATCAGCGGTGTTATCTTGCGTGCAACAGGGTATTGGCATTGGTATTGGTCTAGCAAATTACCTTCCAAACATTACTACCAACACTGGTGTTAAGTTTGTTCAGCTTGATGAAGGTGGTGCGAATATCGCAAGTCTTTGTATTCACCATGAAACAGCCACGTTAGATTTTGCGAAGTTGGCAGCTATAGACCTTATTAAAAATAGATAAAGCAGTTCTACGATTAGCAGTTCCACGATTCACTGCAACAGCAGTGAATCGGCGAGCTTCGTAACGAGTAAGCATTAACTCACTTAGTGTGTACAGTTGTTACGTGGAAACGCTAGATTTACTGCGACAGCAGGGAATTGGCAAGCTTCGTAACGAGTAAGAACAAACCCACTTAGACTGCAAACTCACTTAGACTGTAAACCCACTTAGACTGTAGAGTTGTTACGAGGAAATGCTAATAGAAAAAATCATCATAAAGCTGTAGATAGCAAAAATTGACATCACATTACGTACATTACGTCAAGTTGTGGCTTGACAAACTTAAAAGTTTAGAGCTAATATACCCCCCATGGATATTTTAACCGTCCTTAAACAACCATGGCCTTGGTATGTTTCAGGTCCCCTAATCGGCTTAACAGTTCCACTTTTACTGCTCATTGGCAACAGAACCTTTGGTATTTCCTCTAGTTTGAGGCATGTTTGTGCCATGATGCCCAGTAGTAAAAGTAGTAGAAATCCTTTCTTTAACTATGATTGGCGTAAAGAAGGCTTATGGAACTTGTTATTTGTTCTTGGCATCGTTCTCGGTGGCTTTGTTGCTGCTAGTTTTCTGGCAAATCCACAACCGTTAGAAGTTGCGTCTAGTACGAGTCAAAACCTTGCTGCGCTAGGTGTAGAAACAGATGGAAATTATGCACCGCAAAGCATTTTTAACTGGGCAAATCTGTTCACACTGCCAGGCTTCATTTTAATGATTCTTGGTGGGTTTTTAATTGGTTTTGGTACACGTTATGCGGGTGGCTGTACTTCTGGTCACGCTATTAGTGGTTTAGCCAATTTGCAATGGCCATCGCTGATTGCTGTTATTGGTTTTTTCATTGGTGGTCTTGTAACCACTCACTTTTTATTTCCAATTATTTTAGGGGCAGGAGGGTAGGTTATGGCTAGCATTACTTCAGAAAAAGTTGCGTTAGATAGTCAAGGATCTGTGGATAATCAAGGATCTGTGGATAGTCAAGTTCCTGCTCTAGGACTATTAGACGGATTACTCTTTATAGTGTCAGGTACAGTCTTTGGCATTATTGCTTATAAATCAGAGATAATCTCTTGGTATAGAATTCAGGAGATGTTTCGCTTTCAATCCTTTCATATGTACGGGGTGATTGCTTCTGCGGTAGTTGTTGCTGCACTGTCACTCTGGTTGCTGAAAAGAACGGGTGCAAAAACCTTTTTTGGCGATGATATCTCTATTAAACCAAAGTCGCCAACGGTGACAGGTAACTTGCTTGGTGGAACAATTTTTGGTTTTGGTTGGGCTATGACGGGGGCTTGCCCTGGTCCGCTTTATGCACTGGTTGGTAGTGGGTCTAGTGTGTTCATTGCTGTGATATTGAGTGCGCTTTTAGGCGTTTGGGTTTATGGTTCAGTTAAGCGCTATCTTCCGCATTAAACTTATACCAATTCCGCTTAAATCCGTATTAAAGTCTGAACGTATTTTTCGCTAATACTCCTGCAACAAAGCGGAATATGGTTGAGCACCTGACGGTTTTAACTCAGTCTTTTATTACATGTATTTTCGGACACGGTATTAGCTCGGAATTTTGAGATTGAACAGTCACTCTAGATGAAAAGGGGGTGGCTGTTTTCATTTTGTAGGTTCGGGGTTATGTTTATACAGATTTTATAGTTGAGCGGGTATAATCAGACATATTGATATCTGTAAGACGATATGATTGAAAATTTAAAAGAGTGAAATTAGCAAGGAAGTAATAATGGAAGTAATAATGTTTCAATTCAAACTAACTCATCGGACGCTGATAAAATTATTATCAATTAGTTTTGCGATAGTGGTAGTTGCATTACTTGGGGGTTGTGTAAAATCCTTAGATAATGCTTCAAAGGCTTCAGTCAAAACAACTCAAGACGGTGTGATTAATGGTGTGATTAATAAAAGTGTTGCTGAAAGTCAAGAAGCTCAAATTGAAGCTAAGATTCAAAATGTAACTGTTCAAGACCTTGCCAATGCATCTGGGGATTACTTGATTTTGGATGTGCGAGAGCAATGGGAATACGACCAAGGGCATGTACCTGGTGTCACCCTGATTCCTATGGGGCAATTAGAACAACGCATTTCAGAATTACCAGATGACAAAGCGCTTTATGTCATTTGCCACTCTGGTGTTCGCTCGGCTAAAGCGAGTGATATGCTTTTGCAAGCAGGTAAAAAAGATATACGTAATGTTCTTGGTGGAACAGTAGCTTGGGCGCAAGCAGGTTTGCCGATAGAGCGTTAGGCTTTCATACCTACTGCTAAGAATACGCATACTAAATAAATGCGAATCAAAGATGACTCTAAAGACGAAGCAAAAACTGATAAAGGCTGTTAAAGATAACTATTAAAATGAGACCAATAAAATGAGAGCAAAGATGATTTCACTCGTCGCAAGACACCAGATTCTTTCTGTTTTGCGAGATAGACGCACACTGATATCTGCAATCATCATGCCTTTTTTGATTTTGCCACTGATGATGTTAGGTTTACCGCTGCTTATGGGTGGGCTTTTTGAACGTGAGGCAGAAACTGTTAGTGCTATTGCGGTAGTTGGCAAAGAGCATATGCCAACGGAACTCATTGCCCTTATTGAAGCGAACAAAGTTGTCTTGACAGAAGTTGATGACCCTTATGCATTGGTTGAATCTGGTGATTACTTGGCAGCGCTTGAGATTCCAAGTGGCTTTAGTGAGACTTTAAGACAAGAAGGGCAAGAAGGTGAACGACCAAATTTAAAGCTCTACAGTAAGCTCACAAGTATGCGCTCAGAGTTGATTTCTGGAAAATTAGAGCAGGCTATAAGTAGCTACGAAGATGAGGTTGTGGCAGGTAGGTTAGCACAAGTTGGGTTGGATAGAAGTGTTTTACAACCTCTAAGCATTGAACGAATAGATGCTAGTTCGGAGGCTGAGCGAAACTCTGGAATGCTAGCTTGGTTGATTCCTTTCTTTATGATTATGTGGACTTACACAGGTGGGCAGATGGCAGCGATTGATGCCACGGCAGGGGAGAAGGAGCGTGGCACATTGGAAGCTCTACTTGTGTCACCTGTGAGGCGAAGTGAAGCTGTTTTTGGCAAATTTTTAGCTACGCTTACCTTTGGCATAAGCTCAGCCATTATGGCGATTTTAGGCTATTTTGTAGGTGGTGCGATTATGGGTGGTGTGCTTGTTCGCCAAGTAGGTCCAGAAGCTGCTGAGATAGTAGCGATGATGAGTGGTTCGCTTAGTTTAAGTTGGCAGACAGCGCTTATGTTGATTTTGACCAGTTTGTTGATTGCTAGTTTTATTGCTGCTTTGCTGATAAGCATTGCGATGTTTGCGAGGAACTACAAGCAGGCGCAGAGCTACATTGCCCCGTTGAC
>CALGZD010000075.1 GCA_937934635.1 uncultured Deinococcales bacterium | reverse complement strand
TTGCAAATCGCTCAAGCGCACTTCTATTGCCTCTACAAGGTTATTGGCTTGTGTTAGATTCTGTTCAGCTTCATCAAGCTTGGCATCACTACCAATCACCTCATCTTTTTGTTGCATGAGGTTTGCTTGATTCCACAAATCATCACTTTGACTCAGTAACAACTCAGCTTGTGAACCGTTGCCACGAATATCTCGCCAAGTTGTTGGTGCAAAGTCATCAACTTGGTCGAAGGTAACGCGACCTTGTTCAATACGTCTAGCAGTCTTTTCATGCCTTGCTTTTAGCTCAGTCAAGCGACTTGGTAGATTTGCTCGTAACGTTGAGCGCTGTGCTGTCTTTTCTTCTAAGCTTGCTAAATCTTCTTCAACAGTTCGGAGATAGCCTTCTGCTTTTAAAGGCTTATCTGATTCAAGCGCTGCCTGTGCCACCATAAGGCGTCTGTAGTGAGGTAGGAAAACTGCTTTACTCTGTTCACTACCTTCTTGAGCAACATACTCTGTCTCAACCTCTGAGAGCTTGTTTTTGGCATGTGTTAAGCGCTGAGGTACCGCATCTATATCTGCCTGTAAGTCGTTGTAGGTGGTAGATAAACTTTTGCTAAAGTCTTTTGCTTCACTGACTTTCGTTCGCACATCTTCATAGCGACGGATGCTTTCATCTTGTCCAAGACTAGCTTCGTGCTCACTAAGATAACTAAATTCATCTGATGCTTCATCTAGCTTCTGACGTGCTCTAGCGTAGCCAAATTCTAAATCTTCAACCAGTTCAGGACGGTCGTCTCCTGCAATGCTTTTAATTAAGACCATATCGGTATGGTCATTTGGATCAGTCGGGAGGTAGCTATCGGCTCGAGCCGCCTTCTCCCCTTGCGTATCTAAATCCACAAACATTTCCGACACGTCATTCTTCAATCCAGTTAATTTATGTGCCTTGTGCTCAGCTTGCTCTTCTAAGGTCATATTAGCTGCACTTGGATCAAAGGTCGCTAAATCATCTGATTGATTCCCTCTGTTGCTTAAGGCCGCACTAGCGCTACCGCTTGAACCACCTGTATTTCCGCTTCTATTTCCAGTAGTTCTTGTAGCCTCTCCTCCACTCGTGTTACGAGCTTGACGTCTACGACTCAGCCCCAAAAACGCCAAAATAGCAGCCAAAGGTACTAACCACCAAGGCAAGCCCCCTGTAGCACCTGAACTACCCGCTGCACCACTTGCACCCGCTGCACCACTTGCGCCTGGTAATGCTCTTAAGCTTTTTGCTGCATTACTTAAAGAATTAGTAATAGCAGTTGTAAAATTGCCTTTTTGTAGTTCTGGAATCATTACATCTTGACGCAATTTATCCATATCAAGGTTAACGTTATCACCATGATAAATAATAATGGGTCTTGTTCCATCACTGAGTGCCAAAGGATTAGTACCAATAAAAATAGCAACAAGATTTTCATTTACTGTAAAAATATCTTGTCCCTGCCCCAAGCTGTAACTTTCTAAGGTATCTTGAAAATAACCTTCTGTTTCATCAACACTTCGCCCCACATTGCCATCCATAAACAACACAACAGCGTCATAGCCTTTGGCTTTTAAATCTTCAGCAGCTCGGTTAATTCGCTCAATATCTATATTCGCAGAATCTGTGAGTACAACACCTTGCATGTTTGGTACTTGCATGTTTGGTAAAGGTGTAGCTTGCTGAACAGCCTGAGCAATTACAAGACTGCTCAAGCAGTATATTGATAAGACAATTAAACTAATTAAGTATTTCATCTGAGACATTATTTAAATCACTTTCTTTCTTACATAGTTTACTTTGACATCACCTTAGTCAACTTAAGGTTAGTATATAAATTTTTTGTTTATTTACCTAACTAGTGCTTTAACAAGTGAAAACTCAAAACAACGAAAAATGCTAATTATTATGGTTTTCACAGACATCTGCACCGCCGATTAACTCACCCTTTAACTAACCCTTTAACCAAACCTAGCCAGTTCATCGTAGGACAGCTATTAGCAACAGGTAAATCTTATTTTATACGCACTTACCACTTTATAAAAATATAGAACCTAAAGGGGTGCGTCCCATTTCAGGTTGGAAAATGAACAGTTTTTATGTTCATTCATAAACTGCCGAGGTGCGTCCCAGACGATGGTGGAAACTATATAGATATAGTCATGTACGTTTCAACCTTGAGCGGGACGCACCCAATTCATATTGAATTGTTACGTAAAGCAATTAATGAACAATCTCGTAGTAAGCTGACGAGGTATCAATAAGAAATCTTGTGACTTAGAGCCACATTGATTCTGAATATTTAATTCGAAGCAAGCTTCGAGGAATTTATCATCCTGCAAGTTCATTAATGAACAACCTCGCAGCAAGCTGACGAGGTATCAATAAGAAATCTTGTGACTTAGAGTCACATTGATTCTGAATATTTAATTCGAAGCAAGCTTCGAGGAATTTATCATCCTGCAAGTTCATTATTAAAGTCATCAGTAATCAATACTAAGTACCGAACAAATCACTCTTACATATACTCTTCTTCATTAACCGTCTTCTTCTTATTAGGCAAGAAGATACCTGCAACTTGCATACCAGATTGAGCAAAAAGTACATAACCACGTTTTATGTCGTAAAGTGATAACTCATCCAAAACAAATGTTGGTCCATCTGGCGTTGAAAAAAGAAGCATTTCATCACTCTCTAGCTGTGCGGCTGTTCGCATTGCAAAACCTGTATGCAACAAATTCTCAGAATCACCATAACCACCAAGTTTACGAATTTTAAAAGCCTTGCCTGAAAACTGCATTGTTTGAGACTCTTCCATAATTTCTTTTAGGCTGAGATTTGATTCTTCTAGACCAAAGAACTCCAATACCTTAGATAATCTACTACCTCTGGCCTCGAGTAAAACTTCAATTTTCTGGAAAAACTGGTTTAGCACTTCAACTGATAAGGATGAACCCAAACTCTTTTTAGCTGCATTAACAAACCCCATCATAGCTTGTAATGAATTTTGACTTTGTTCACATAGCTTGATGAACTGCCTGATTGCACGTATCATATGGAGTTGTGAGGTCGCCGCATTTATGTTTGTTATGAGCTTTAGGACTGCAGCAAATTTGTCAAACACGCCCTCTGTAATCATCCAGTGTAACAATAATCCTTCACTTAAGAGCTGTGGCAAATTGCGTGATTTATTGGCAACACGCAAATGCAAATAATCAGATGAAACAAAAGCTTCTATCTGTCGCCCTGAGGCCTCAATCAATGTCAACTCTGATAATTCGCTACTTTCTTCACCACAGTACAAATCCCAGACATTTCCAGTCTTAATCACAGCGACTTCTAAACTATCCAAGTGACACTTAACAGGTCCACTTAGCTGTAAGGTAATTGCATCACTATCTTTTGCTTGTTTATATCTTTTTAAAGAAGTGTTTTTCGCAGCAATAATGTCACCTTCGAGTTTTGGCAAAGTCGCCCTACCACCAACATGCGAAGGCAACAATATATATAGCCAGCGAAAAAGATTAGTAACAGCGTCTTGATAGACCTTTACATCTTGTTTAAACATACTACTATTTGCTTCTTCAACAGCCATTGCGTGCGCTAGCTTTTTCTCTAAGCGGGCTCGTTCAATGCGTTTAGCCTCATAGCCAATATCATCCATTTCAACCATTAATATAGCGTCTTTAATTCGTTGAATCTCAGGATGCTTGTTTTCAATTAGAGACATCTTACCTGCATATGGATCTTCAGCAACTAGGTAGGCAAACTTCTTTAAATATGCAAGTACACCTTCTTGCGGAATCTTTAGATGTTTATATTGACTGCTCCTAGTCTTAAAGCTAAAAATTGTCTGTACAAAAACATCAGTAACCGCTCGAATATCTTCAAGTCTTCTTAGTGGCACAAGTGGGTTATCATAATCTGGGAAAGCTTCAATAACATTAAAATGTTGAAGTTCAACATCATCAGCAAAATCAGGCGTTGTTGAATAACGCTGTAAATTTCGCATCACAGAATAAATTAGTCTAACTGTGTTCCGACCTGGTTCAAATCTGAAACTAAATGATAATTTGTCCAATTCTCGACGCAAGTCATACAGCCAAACCTTTACAGCGAGTGCGCGAATATGCTCGAGCTCCTCTTCTTCCTCTGCAAGTTGAGTATCACTAATTGATTCTGCAACATCGTTTAACTCATTTGGCACAATATCAAAGTTTGGCGATGGACGCTTACTTATTGGTAAGGTCGAGAATCTGTGTTCTTTCACCGTTTCATTTTCTGCGCCCATAATCATACTGCCTAAAGCACCAAAAGGGTCAGCATTTTCATCGGTATCTTGCCCTATATCTTGCCCTGCATCTAGTTTAGTTTGATCTATTGACAGAGTTAAATTGTCTTGAATATCACTGCCTTGAATATCACTGCCTTGAATATCACTGTCTTGAATATCACTGTCTTGAATATCACTGTCTTGAATATCACTGCCTTGAATTTCACTGTCTTGAGTTTCCACCATACTGATATCATCTTGATTGATACTAAAATCAAAAGATTCAGTCTTTTTACTTTGAGAGTTTTGACTTGAAGTAACGTCTAATTTTTCTTGTGCACTACTCTTTTGCTCAACAACAGCGTGTTCTAATTCAGATGTGTCTGAAGACAAAGTCTTAGAAAAATCAGCATCAAAAAAACCATCACCTGAAACCATCAAGGCAGAATCATCAAAATCATCTTCCTGCTTATATTCTTTTGATTGTTTTACATCTACCTGATCAGCTTGCAACACTACATCAGCTTCCTGATTTTGATTCATAGTCTGGCTAGGCATTAATACAATTTGACTATCATCCGCACTATCTACATCTAGATTTGTTTGCTCTACTTGAGGTTGTGCTACACCATTAACATCACCTTCGTCATCATCTATAAGAATGAAAGCATCATCATCAAGCATGTTTTTACTTTTTTCAGATGGTATTTGTGTAGCTTGATTAGCTGTAATTTCAGAAAAGTCTAGATTAACCAACGGAGTAGAACTTTCGACGATATCACTATCCTGAACATTATCATCAAAGCTGATGACATCCTCTTCTACAGCACTTTGTACAAGCTTTATGGAATCTACCTGAAAATCCATATGGGTATCTCCCATATCTAACATTCCTGATTCCATAGTTGTGCCAGTTAAAGCCTCAGCTTGCTCAACATCGTCTTCGTCATCTAAATCGATAATTCCATCAAAATGATTATCTGAGCTATCTTCTGGACTAGGTAAAGCAGATTCTGATTTGTCTGAATCGATACCTATCTCTATCGTTTTGTTTAATTCTGTCTTTTTAAACTCTGTCTTTTTTAATTCTGCCTTTTTTAACTCTATCTTGTTTAACTCTGTCTTGTTTAGTGTTTGCTTTGATTGTTGCTGATTGTTTAGATCAAAATCATCTACCAAGATTAAATCATCAGAAACATTGCTACTAGAAAAATTAGCATTTCCCTCTTCAGAACTTTCTGCACTTTCTTTAAAGGACGGAATAGCTATATCAGCCATTTTTTCAGAATCGTCAAAAAACTCAGCTAACGCAACTGAATCTACACTTTGATCTAACTGCTGCCTAGTTGTGTCATGATTTTCTTCTGAAGCTTCGTCAAGACTAAAGTCATCTAAGACTATAAAGTCATCATTTGAATTATCATCTAGCTTTTCTTGAGGCTTTGCAGTTTTTAAATCAACATCTTGATTTAAATCTGTAGAAATAACATTTTCTTTAAAGCTTTCTAATGCTTCAAAACTGTGAGTCTTTTCCTCAGCAGCAAAATTAATATCTACTTGTTCATCTGCTCTATCAAGACCTGAATCATCTAAGCGTATGAAATCATCATCAGAATTTTTAGCAAGTTTTTCCAATATCTTATCTGGAGTATTATCGGTATTAACATCTCTACTATCACCTAAAGGGACAAGTCCTGATACGTCATCTTCTTTAGTATTAGCTTTATTAGTAGCTTTAGTAGCAAATGCCTCTAAAGTTTCGATACTTTTATCTTGTTGATTAGTACTGTCACTACCTAAATTATCCAAACCATGACTATCTTCAGTGGCTGCATCAAGGCTGAAATCCTCTAATAGCATAAAATTATCAACTGGATTAACTGCGTCTTGCTCTACTTTGCCTAAAAGAGATTGATCTTCAGGTTTTTTCTCTTCAATTTCCAAATCTGATATATCAATAACGTCTTCTGGCGATTGTATTAAGTCTGATTTTGTTAAACCATCATCAAATTCTAATTCAAATGTACTCTGAAGATTTTCTGGTCTTTCCAAATGGTCTTCTTGTTCTACAGCTTGCTGAGCATCAGCTAAATTTTCTAAATAACTATTTGGAACATTGTTTATATTGCTTATACCTTCAACAGATTTACTTTCTAAAACCTGTTTTTCTTGTCCAATATTACTACTTGTTACAGGCAATACTGGTGCTAGACCATCGCCAGCAACAACATTAAGAACATCGAAAACACCATCGTTATCAAGTTGATTTTCATGAAGTACTGAGTAGCCATCTAGACTGTTATTTGTTTCGGCATCAAAAATTTCAGAGCTGCCAATTTGAGAATCGTCATTATCAAAATCAATCTCAAACTCATTATCAAGCTCATGCTCATGATCAAACTCAACATCAAAATCGACGCTTAAGTCTTCTCTTATATTCTCAGTTTTATCCTTGATTAAATCACTTTGTACAAAGGCATGATTTGGCTGCAGTTCAGCTTCGGTTATTTTGTCAAAATCATCTATGAAGGTAAAGTCATCAACCAAATCGATATTGTCATTAACTACCACGTCATTAACTGCCACGTTATAGACTGCCTCAGCTCGAGCCTCCCCCAGTCCCTCATCAATATCCTCAGGCACCGATAACGAAATCGGTGGCACTGGCGGCACTGGCGGCACTGACTGTGGCTTTACAGCTTCAACATCCAATGTTTGTTCTATTTTTTGCTCTACTGGCTTGACAACATCAACCTGCGAGTTTTCTTCATGACTAGTTAGCTCAACAGATGATATTGAATTCTCAAAAGCATCCCCTGTAATAGAATCAAGACCTGCTATAAAATCTTGAGCAAAAAACTGTTGTGTTTGTTGAGTCCCTACTTTTTGAACCTGTGACTCTTGAGTTACGTTTTCAATTGCCTGATCACCTTGTGTTTTTTTCAAAATTGCTGTCTGAGCAAGTTCTGCCAAGGTCGTTGAGCACTCACTAAACTTTTTATACTGCACTGGTGTAAGTGCAGCATTTTTCAAGACATCACGCAATCCCAAGACAGATTTAAATCCGCCTTGAGGTTTACGTTTGTTCACAAGATCTGTAATCTTGCTGTCATAAAGTTCAAGCACTTTATCAAGCGATAACGACATATTTAGCTAGTATAGAAACTTAGCCCTTTGAAAAGATGTTCTTACGCTAGTTTGCCATTAATCAAGCGTTAAGTTTGCGATTACATTAAGAAACTGCCAAATTTCATGGATTATAAAACGTCCACAAAATAGTCTATTACCAGTCAAAAATCCCTTATACCGTTAGCCTACTTGCCAATGCTGGCAATATAGTTCCTAAGCGGTATTCAAGCTTTAAAGTAGCGTCAGCATCTCCCCTAGTTTCACCCTGATTAAGGATTATGACAGGCTTGTTTTCGGCTCGAGCCTTCTTGACAAATCTGTAACCAGAAAAAACAGTAAGCGATGAGCCTATAACTAGAAGCACTTCGGCAAAATCAAACATTGACCATGCTCTCTCAACTCGGCGCTTAGGTACATTCTCACCAAAGAAAACCACATCTGGCTTCAGCATCCCATCACATTGTAAACACTGTGGAACGACAAATCTTTCTGTTGAATGCTGTTTAATCTCAGCATCTCCATCTGGCGCAATCTCGACAGCTTCAGCTTCAAAATTTGGATTAAGCACTTGCATCCGCTCTTGTAACCTTCTACGAGATTCTAACTTGTTACATGCCATACACCGCACTACTGCTAAACTGCCATGCAATTCAAGAACAGACTTACTTCCCGCAGCTTGATGTAAACCATCGACGTTTTGTGTCATGACAGAAAAGACAGCTCCTACTGCTTCCATGTCTGCAACAGCTTTATGACCTCGATTTGGTTTTGCATCTCCCATAGTTGCCCAACCAACCATACTGCGTGACCAATAGCGCTGCCGTCCAAAATCTGCACGTATAAATTCTTGATAACGCATAGGGTTTGCAGGTCTTTTCCTATCTGGTCCTCGGTAATCAGGAATTCCAGACTCTGTGCTAATACCTGCACCACTAAGCACCAAAACACGTTTGTCACGCAACGTAGTTACAAGCTGCTCTAAATCTTTTTCTGCTTTTTCTGCTTTTTCTGCTTTTTCTACTATCGAAGCTGAGATGTCTGAAGGTGATAACAACACAAGATTAAGTATAAAGGACAGATTGAAAGCAAACTATCAACTTGCCCTACTTTTAAAAATAGGATTAGACACAGACTAGGCAAGATACAAAACTCGAACATATGCATCCTACTTTTAACAGCCCCTTAAAATTTTTGTACAATACGCCTATCTAGCATTTAAACTAACTAGTTCAACTAAAGGATAAAACATGAGCACTCATATCAATGCAAAAGATGGTGACATCGCTGAAACCGTTCTACTACCTGGTGATCCGCTCCGTGCCAAACACATGGCAGAAACAATGCTCGAAGACATCACTTGCTACAACGAAGTAAGGGGGATGTACGGCTACACAGGCACGTTTAAAGGCAAACGTGTCTCCGTTCAAGGAAGCGGCATGGGTATGCCATCTATTGCAATCTATGCGAACGAGCTCATCCGTTTTTATGGTGTTAAACAACTCATTCGTGTTGGCTCATGCGGTGCGCTTCAAGAACATCTAAAACTCCGTGATATCGTCATCGCTATGTCTGCCTCTACAAATTCAGCCATGAACCGCATTCGATTCAATGGCATGGACTATGCGCCACCTGCCAGTTTTAAGCTGTTAAAACAAGCATATGATGCTGCTACCGAAAGAGGTATTGATGTACATGTTGGCAATATACTCTCATCCGATTCTTTCTACTCTGCTAACCCTGATGAATGGAAACTCTGGGCAAGTTACGGTGTTCTTGCGGTAGAGATGGAAGCATCTATTTTGTATACCTTGGCAGCAGAACAAGGTGTCGATGCACTTGCAATCTGCACAGTCAGTGACAACTTAGTTACCAAACAAGAAGAACCTGCTGAAGTAAGAGAAAAAGCTTATACAGCTATGTTTGAGATTGCCTTTGATTTAGCATAATACGAACTGGGTCACTACTGTAGCCAAACCTATAGCAATTGCAAAAAAGATTCCAGCAGCGAGAAGCACTTTCGTATTACTGTTCAAGGCATAGTTACAGTTAACATGAACATCAACACAGAATCGGTCGTGCTGGAATTAATAATGCAAATGCCAATAATACAACCAAGCCTCCTCATTTGTGTCTGCTCGGGTTCTAATGACAACTTTTCCCTGTGATGAACTACTATTAGGTCAAATCGTTTGGGATGACTCTACAACTTACAAATCTCGTGACCATGTAGATCTTGTGACCATGCAGGAGGCAAGGTGTAAGCAGCATTCCGTCCTTGCATTTTTGCCTCACCTAACGCTTCTTTTGCCTTTGCAAAGAAATCATCGATATTGAGACCTAGTCTAGGATAAACACTTGCTATACCAAAACTAGCAGTAACGACATCAGAAATATCTGAAGCAAGGTTTGGAATAGCTAATGCCTTAATTGCGGCTAATATATCCTCTGTATGTACTAGAGCCTCATCAATGAGTGCATTAGGTACTAACATTGCGAAGCAATCTTCTTCATAGCGTGTCACAACGCTATCATGCAAGTCCTTGCACTGCTCAAGCAAAGTATTCGCAATATATCTCAGAACTTGATCTCCAGATTGATATCCATAAACATCATTATAGTCTTTTAGATAATCAATATCACATAAAATGAGGCTAAGACATTGCTCTGACGCCTGCTGACTATTCCATAGCTTTTTTATGGCTTTGTCAAAGTAACGCCTGTTATAAAGTTTTGTTAGCTTATCTTTATAACTAAGCTTTACAAGCGTCTTCCTAAAGGCATGTCGCAATGCATCCATTTGTTCTGATACGCCAACTTGCTCAAACATATCAGCTTGTTCAAGACTGTCATCTACTAGAGCTCCTCCCACCACAGGTACTGTTGATACAGGATAGCTACTAGCTTTAGCCACATCCTGATCATGTAGCGAACTACTCATATGA
>CALGZD010000074.1 GCA_937934635.1 uncultured Deinococcales bacterium | reverse complement strand
ACATAATCTGGAAAATAAGTTCACCTTTTTATATTCAGGGACAATGGGTCTCAAACACAATCCAGACTTACTCCTTCAAGTTGCTTTGAATTACAAAGATAGAGACGACGTGCAAATTATCGTCGTTTCTGAAGGTTTGGGTGCAGATTGGCTTGATGAACATACTGCCAAGCACAAACTTACAAACTTACAAACGATGGGCTTTCAGGATGTTGCAGATCTACCAAGTGTGTTAGCAAGTAGTGATGTGCTCATTGCAATTTTAGAACCTGATGCTGGCATTTTTTCAGTGCCTTCCAAGGTACTTAGCTACATGTGTGCAAAACGGGCTATATTACTAGCTGTACCAGAAGAAAATTTAGCAGCAAGGCTTGTCAGTAAGCACGGTATGGGCTTAGTTGTTCCTCCTAAAGATACTAAAGGCTTTGTTGAAGCTGCGGATAGATTACTACAGGAAAAAGATAATTTGGAGAGCTATGGGGAGAGGGCTCGAGCCTACGCTGAGGAGACCTTCAACATCCAAACTATTGCCAAGCGATTCGAAGCCCTTTTCCCAGCATAAAACTGAGCTGAATAAGGTAAACTGGGTGCATCTCATTTGAGGAAGCGGAGTATGGTATGAAGCAAGCGAGTAGATTAGAAACATGTCAATTCTAAAAAAACTGTGGCTATTTCTAGCTATCGTTTTACTCTTCATCTACCCTATGGTGGGTATTGTTCTTGCCCTACCTATTTTTGCTGATAAGCTTTTTGGGCTTTCTGCCTTTTCAAATAATTCCCAGTTCGGGCAGTTCAGGCAGTTTGGGCAGTTCAGGCAGTTCAGGCAGTGGCTTTTTATTTGGATTCCTTACCTACTACTCATGGTCGTACCACTTGTATTCCATCAAGACTGGTACGGTATTTTTAGTCATGTACTACAAGTCCTCTTTGTTATCGTACTTTTTCTAATTTTTAGAAGCTTACACAAAGCTGTTTCAACACAATTTATAGCTGCTGCTATCACTGTTGTGCTTGGCATTATGGTGCTTTCAGGCTTTAGTGAAAGGCTTTTGGGGTCAAAGCTCTGGATGAACAACGATGTGAGCTTTGCACAGATTGTGCGCTCGAGCCTCGATCAAGAACAACGCATTTCCTTTCCAAATGACCTACACCGAGTCTGGCAAATGGACTCTGGCACAGACAGTGTCTCCCTCAACTGGAAAGCCAAGCTCCTTTCAGGAACAACAAATTGGGATTGGCAATCACAAACGCAAGAAGACAACTTGGTTGCTGTCCAAACAGCAACAAAAAACTATTCCTACTTTAATCCGCAAGGTGAAAACCCCTTTATCTACCGTAGCTTCAATAGTCCAAATCAAGCTTCTATCTCTGGTCTTTCAATCAGAGCGGCGCTGGAACTTCGCAGCGCTGGTGAAGCACGCAATTGTGGCGTCCTATCTTTTGCTGATAGAGGCGCATCAATCAGTAAATCTACGAATGTATGTGCCAACAAAACATGGCAAAGCTATGGACTTAGCTGGGAAGTGCCTCAAGACACCACAAAAAAAGAACTCACCTTTGTTCTTAATCGCTTTGATAGTCCGCTTGAAATCGGCGACTTAAAGCTTGAGATTAAAGCTGCCAATGCTAGCACTTGGCAAGCTATCAATACCTTAGCGCCAAATGGCGCCTCAATACGTCTAAATTGGGACAAAGCTTGGCTTGAAAACGTTCTACTAGAAAAACGCTTCACACCAACGAATGAATGGCAAGAGCATAGCTTAGAACTTGAAGCTGATAGCCTGAAAAATACTGAGGAACTCACAGCTGTCCTCACAGGCGAACGTGGTGTCAGCATCGCTATTAAGGATGTAACAATAAGCGCTAACCAAAATATCCAATCAATAGCGGGAGAAAATCTTCGCCGTCTAAAGTTGTGGTTTCACCACCCTAACCTCATGGGTCATGCAACTGTCGCAACTACCTTAGCAGCGCTAGCACTCAGCCAAACACTCCTGATGAACCTACTTATCATCATTTTTGGAATTGTATTAATCATCTTTAGTGGCTCAAGAGCTGCCATGCTTGCTTTGGGCATAGGTATCGTACTTCTACTTTTCTTTAAGTACAGCTTTAATACAAGACAGCAGACACATAATCACACAAACCGTCAAACAAACCGTCACACAAACCGTCACACAAACCGTCACCGTCTAGCACTCATTACTGGTCTTATTCTTGTACCAACTATGCTGGCAGTTGCACTGACCCAATTTGACGCCTTTAACCGTCTTGCCTTTGGCGTAGGACGTATGGATATCTGGTCAGTAGCATGGCAAGCTATTCAGCAAGCTCCGCTGTTTGGCATTGGCTCTGGCAATTTCCCTGACTTTTTCGAAAGTATGAGACCAAATCGGGCTGTTGTAAATCATGCACATAATCTGGCATTTGTATACTTAAGTAACTATGGCATTTTTGGAGGTTTAGCAATAGCTTGGTTAGTAGTTTCTTGGTTAGTTTTACTTATTCGTGACAATAGCTTTAATAAAATAAGTATCTTGCTGATTCCACTAGTGTGTATTATTTTTGCTAATATCTTTGACTTTAGCTTTTTCAATGCTGCTGTAATAACTGCACTCATCTCAGTCATTCCTTTTGTAAGTCTAAAAAATCAGCAAAATCAGCAAAGTAGCTCATAGCCAACTGTTATTCGGAACTCAACTTAAGCACAATTTTGTGCTAAATTTAAAAGTGACTATACTAAATAATAATACTGAAAGTAAGAAAATTGTAAGATTTATCGCACTTCTTTAAGATTTATCGCACTTTTTTAAGGTTTATCGCACTTTTTTAAGGTTTATCGCACTTTTTTAAGGTTTATCGCACTTCTTATAGTAAATACTAGATAACAAGACTAAACATGTCCAGCAAATGGACTTAATATGGACTTCATAAAGGGAAACAAACTATGACACAACCAGTAAGGCAGGGTTTAACATTCCTGATGGGCTTTGGCTTTGCACTATGGCCGACTTATAGCCC
>CALGZD010000073.1 GCA_937934635.1 uncultured Deinococcales bacterium | reverse complement strand
TGCGATTGCGGTGTTTTTCCAATCGAAGATTGTGCCACCTACATCAAAGAAAAGTGCTTTAACTTCTTGTGCGTTGTGTGCATTGCTACTGTTGCTCATAGGTCACTCCTTAGGATACTTGTACTTACTTGTATACCACGTAGTGACTTTAAATAGGTTGTTGGAATTAAGTTTGCTAGTTATCTATTGAGTTAAACTTGTTTGAGAATACGCCAAATTTTGAGTTGGTAATACCTTACTGTTTATGGCGATTTCTCTCTGTTTTTCAAAGTGAGACTGAAATTCGTATAACATTGTATCCCAATCGCTTGGCGCATTTATTGGTGATATGCCAGATGTTGGGTCAAATACATCCATCGCCACATCAACAACTGCTGGATCAAACTGTGTGCCAGAATTATTTTTAATTTCAGTTAGTGTATTTTCAACAGACCATGCTTTTTTATAAGGTCTTGCATGTGTAAGTGCATCGAGTACATCAGCTATAGAAACAATTCTTGCTGCCATAGGAATCTGATTGCCAGACAGCTTATTTGGATAGCCATGACCATCCCAGCGTTCGTGATGAGATAAGGCTATTTGCTCAGCAGTTTGTAACAAGGCTGATTCACCCCGAGATAAGATTTTTGCACCAATGACCGTATGTTGGCGCATCATTTCAAACTCTTCGTCTGTAAACTTTCCTGGTTTTAAAAGTATGGAATCACTTATGCCAATTTTTCCAACATCGTGTAAGCGCGAGGCTAAATACAGTATCTTAATATCTTCAATATCCCAGCCCAAATGGTAGGCAATTGCTGCTGCGTTGCGCCCTACACGAAAGGTGTGTTCACCTGTGTCTGCATCTCTATGTTCAGCAGCTTGAGCAAGTCGCATAACTATTTCGATGCGAGAATTTTCCAATTCTTGTGTGCGAAGTTTGACAAGCCTTTCGGCTTCTGTAGCGATTTTTTCAGCGACAAGTTTTTGAGATTGATATTCTCGAGCACTCTGTTGTGCCTTTTCTGTTTCGAAAACAACAAGTGCATTGTTGAGGGCTAGTTCTTGCGCCTCTTCAGCAAGTTCTTCTTTTAGCGACAAATACTGTTCTAAGGTTTCAAGTGCTGTTTTAAGGTTACCCTCTTGTTTTGCTAGCTCAGCTGCGTTTTTAAGTGCTTCTGCTAGGGATTGTTTATCTTCGATTTCTGTTGCGATTCGGATAGCTTCTGCTGTGTGATGTTTTTGTTGATCTTTTGGGTGTGGTATTTGTGCCAAGCTAAGGTGGATTTCAATGATAACTCTGCCGTAGTCTAACTGTTGTGCGGGCTCGAGCCCTGCTAACAAATTCTCTCTAGCCTCACTGTAGTTTTCCTGCGCCAAACGCAAGTACCCAAGTTCACGGTGTGTTAAGCAAATACCTCTTAGGTGTTTTAAAGATGTAGACAGTTGCATGGCATGTTGAATATAAGGTTCACACTTATGGTAGTCACCTAACATTCTGTAGGCAATAGAAAGATTAAGCAAAGCTGTTAGCAAGCCCCATTGCTCATGTGTTTCTTCAAAAAGCTTTGCTGCTTGTTCCATATACTCAATTTTTTGTTCGTAGTTACCCAGCTTAGAGTAAAGAATGCCAATCAGTTGTGAGGAGGCTGCAACGTTTGTGATGTCATTGATTTCTTTTGCCATTTCAAGTGTGTTTTTGGCACAGTCAATGGCTAAATCTAGCTGGTTTAATTCTCGGTAAACGATACTAAGACCCATATAAAGCCGACACTTCCAAAGACTGGCTTCAGAAGTTTCCATGAGTAATCTTGCTTGTTGATATGTTTTAAAGGCTTCTTGAAGGTTGTGTTGCTTATGTAATTTTGTGCCACGTAGCACTAGACAGGCTGCATTGCCTAAATCATAAGCTTTGGTCTCTGACTGGGTTTGAATAATAGCTATAAGTTGGTGAAAGGCCTCAACATCAGGACTATCACGCATTTCCCAAGCTTCTTCAAGTAGAGTGTCGACTTCATGTTGTTTTGAAAGAGGCGGGGAGGCAGTATCTTTTGTAGTATCAACATGCATCATATATAGATGCCCTCTCAATGCACTTTCTCAAGCTTAGAACATTAATGATAACTGGATTGTCATTACTAGCTTGATAGCACTTAATCCTGTATTTAGAAGTTTCTCAGTTTAAAAGTGCTAACACGATTATAAAAATAATGAGATTGCGTCTTGACTGTGACACGGCTTATTCTCTGTGATCTATATTTAAGGTCTAGCAAATCTACCTGAAGTTTATAGCATTGTGGCTTGGGCAGATTAACATGGTTATTTCTTTAAGATGCGGTTCGATTCTACAAAGAGACTGAGTACAAAGAGACTGAGATAGGTATAGAATAGAAGCTAATCAAATAAAGAGTTTGGAGTGTTAGACAATGCGTGATGATAGTTTTCTTGATATCGACCAGAAGATAAATGGTGATGGCTATAGCTCATTTGAGGCAATGGATAACCTGAAAGTCTTATGCGATGATTTTGGGTCTCGTTTTGGTGGTACCGAGGGTGAAAAGTTAGCTGCCGATTTTATAGCTCAAAAGCTAAGAGATTATGGTCTGGAAAATGTACATCTTGAAGCTTTTGAATATTTGAGCTGGTCGCGTGGTACTGCAAAACTAGAAATTACTCATCCTATTCAAAAGACACTTGACTGCATCAGTTTGCCACACAGTCCAGCAACAGATATAACGGCTGAACTATTTGACGCTGGTGAAGGTGCAGTTTCTACCTTTGAAGATGATGCTGACGCTATGGAAAACCAAATCGTAATGGCAAGTAGTGAAACTTTCCCAGCAGGGTCAAAGCGGTGGGTTCATCGTGGTGAAAAATATGGACGTTCAGTTTTGAATGGTGCTAGTGCCTTTATATTTATGAACCACTATCCTGCTTATGGACCTGCTACAGGTGGCATTGGGTTAAGTAATGAGCTTGGGCATATTCCAGCAATTTCAGTTTCCTATGAAGATGGTAGTTTTTTAAGAAGACTTGTCAAGAAACATGGCAAAGTTACGCTTAAACTTAAGACTACAGATACAAGTGAACCAAAAACATCATGGAACATAATCGGAGATATCAAGGGGAGTACCCACCCAGATCAAATCATTATGTTGGGTAGTCACTATGATGGTCACGATATTTCTCAAGGTGCTCAAGACCCTGCGTCTGGCACAGTGTCAGTTATGGAAGCAGCTCGTTTACTTAAAACGCATGTTGGACAATTTCCATATACCTTGCGGTTTGCTTTCTGGGGTGTAGAAGAGATTGGTTTGGTTGGTTCTCGTTTTCATGCAGATGAACATGAAGCTAATTTAGATAATCTGAAATTCTACTTCAATATGGATGGCGCAGGTTCTGTCAAGAACAAAGGTGTCGTACTCAACGAATGGTCAGAGATGGAGAATTTGATTAAGTCTTGGCAAGACAGTATGACGTTTGATTTTAAAACTGCTCAAAGTGTCAATGCTTTTTCAGACCACTATCCTTTCTTACTTAAGGGTGTACCAACAGGTGGTTTGGAGAGCGTGCCGCAAGGTACTGGAGGGCGTGGCTATGGTCATACGCGGTACGATACTTTAGATAAAGTGAGCGTGCGAGAATTGCAAGATGCTTCAGTTTTAGCAGCTATGTTAGCTGTGCGCCTTGCTTCTATTCCAGTTGATGCTTGGCCAGTGACCAGACGAAGTCAGGAGGCTTTGCAAGAGATGCTACATTTGCCTGAAAATGCTGACATAATGGAGACGATGGAGATCATGGCAAAGATTCGTGCTTTTTACGAGGCGCAGTAAACTTAACTTAGTGCTTGCTAGTATCGTGTCAAGACTGAATTGATGAATACTTACACCTTGGTCATCAAATCTATCCGTATATAAGAGTCCGTATATAAAAGTCAAGCTGCAATCCAGCGTTCAGGATGTTTAGTAGTTTTGTCAAGCATAAAACGAAAAACTTGCCGAGCAATATGAGTTTTAAGACAACAGAAGACCGAACGTTTCGATTTGCCTTCTTTGATTAATATGGATTCTGTAGTTTCACCATAGCGTTGGCGGTTTACCAGATTCTATATATCGACTTGCGTAATCCCTAATTTAAAAAGCTTTACTTGCATCAATACACACGAAATCGGAAACCTTATAGAGTTATACCGAAGTGAATCATGGATGTCATAGTCACAAACATAGCAAAGTTTCGTAATTTGTGTGCCCTTCGGTTCTAAAGGCAACTTTTTCTGCTGATTGATTATGACTTTCTTCTTTCAGTTTAGTATTATATCTTG
>CALGZD010000072.1 GCA_937934635.1 uncultured Deinococcales bacterium | reverse complement strand
CGAATTTTCAACCCTATCACTCAGGTTAAGAAATTTTCTGCTGAAGCTTATGTACGCAAGTGGTGTCCTGAACTAACACATGTGCCCGATAAATACCTTGGACTACCTGAGGAAGCACCTGAAATGCCTTTAAGTCCGATTGATTATCCAAATACAATTGTTGACCACAAACAAGCAAGAGAACGCTTTTTGGAAATCGCCAAAGCGCATTTTCAAAAGGTTGATGATTAAAGCTGTTCGACAATTCCCTGCCCTCCTAAACTCCTGACCTACTGGACTGACTACTTTTAAACTGTGCATATGACATATCACAATCTATATCCGTCTAGGACACGGTTTGTGTGAACTAAAAAGCTCTTCCACGATTAACTGACTTATACCAAAGTGAATCATGGATGTCATAGTCACAAACATAGCAAAGTTTCGTAATTTGTGTGCCCTTCGGTTCTAAAGGCAACTTTTTCTGCTGATTGATTATGACTTTCTTCTTTCAGTTTAGTATTAGGTCAGTTAATCGGCGAGCTTCGTAACGAGTAGGAACGAACTCATTTAGTATGGGTCAATATTACGTGAAAACGCTAAAAAGTATGCAGCATTTTCAGGTAGACACTCCACCACTCAGACCTACTGACCCAAATCAGTGAGACACAAAGCAGATATCTGTGAACATGGCAGTACTATCAATACTTAGGTGACTTACGTCTTGAAAATTGTAGTATAAATTCGTTTATAGCAAAAACCACTATACTAATCACTAGTATGACAGGTACATCCGCATACAAATTTCGCCAAAGCATCAAAACTAAAAAGAAAAGATGAAACGCTAAGGGCACAATAAACACAGGAGCGTCATTTTGCCAGCTTAAGTTGTATGACACACCACGTACATTAACAGCTGTAACCAGAAGCGATACCGTTAACAAAACGAGTATCGTGCTATCACTAAACATATGGGTAAAGCCTAGTAGTAAAGCTAGAAATATTGTTAACGCTACAAATAGTGCAGCAATTGGATAAACCCAATTGAGATAGTCTTTGCCAAACCACCTTTTTGTATATCGTCCTAAGCGCAACATGGCTGACATGATGAAAATTATCGCCCACCACGCCACAAAGTTGCCAAAAGGTACACCAAACCACTGCATCTCTGCCCAGCTACCTTGATAGGGTAAACCCCAGTTCCACATACCAAGCAACTTACTATCTTCCCCACTAGCAAAAACATAACGGTCACGAATCGCAACTGCATCCATACCTAAATCTATAAGTAATGCCAAGCCAGCATCTAGAAAAGGACGTGACCACTCTGTTGTGTTGAGCTTATCGCTAAACCACATCACTGATACGCCAATAACTGCCCACCCCATGCCTATCACCAGAGGTGACTTCCATATCCTGAAGGTAAATGGTGCGTATTCGTAAAAACCTGAAGCTACGGCCATGCTTTCAAAACACAAACCGTAAATGGTGAAACAAAGGAGTTCTAAAGCAAAGGCTACTCTAGCAATATTTGTTCTGCGAAATCCAAAATACAGGCAGCATAAAAACAGCGCTAAAACCATCATTTCAAAAAGGAAATAACTTAATGGTTCACCAAAAACAAACATTTGTGTCATTTATGATTTACAAAATACCATTTGCGTCAAAGGTGACTAGTGATGCACAAGGCAAAAAAAAGAGAAGTCATCACTTTCGGATAACTTCTCTAAGAGTTTATTTTCGCTTTTCAGAAATTGAAACTCAGGAATCCGTCCCAATCTTCCTTTAAAAAAGCTAGGGGCAAAAGCAAAAAAGCACAAAAAAGAGAAGCCATCGAATTTTGATGACTTCTCTGAGTTCAATTTCGTTGAAAACGAAATTGATACTGAAACTTAAGCTTCGCGAATTGCGTTTGTGATTGCTTTAACAATCTGGTAAGGGTCAGCATTAGCTGCTGGACGACGATCTTCGTAGTACCCTTTGTAACCATCATTTGCAGTTGCAATAGGAATACGGATAGATGCACCACGGTCACTAACACCATAGCTGAACTTATCAATTGACTGGGTTTCGTGTAGACCAGTCAGACGCTGATCATTGTCTGAACCATATGCATTGATGTGGATTTGGTGACGTCTTTCAAAGCTTGCCATAATTTTTTCAAGTAACGCTTCGCCACCCTCGTTACGAATAGCACTGTTTGAGAAGTTCGCGTGCTGACCAGAACCATTCCAGTCACCTTTGACTGGCTTAGGATCGAAGTTAACAGAAACACCGTATTTTTCAGCAGTTCTCACAAGTAGGTAACGTGCCAACCATGCGTCATCACCTGCTGCTTTAGACCCTTTTGCAAAAAGCTGGTACTCCCACTGACCCATTGCTACTTCTGCATTTGTACCTGTCACATTCAGACCTGCTTCTAGACAGATATCCAAGTGCTCTTCAACAATTTCACGCCCAGAAACATTACCAGCACCAACTGCACAGTAGTATGGACCTTGTGGAGCAGGGTAGCCATCAGCAGGAAAACCTAGTGGCTTACCTTCATGCATAAGGAAATACTCTTGCTCTAAACCAAACCAGAGATCATCATCATCATCGAAGCTACCACGAACATTACTTGGGTGAAGACTACCATCCGCAGAAAGTACTTCCGTCATCACTAAGTATGCATTTTTACGGTCTGGATCTGGAATAATCGCCACTGGCTTGAGTAAGCAGTCAGATGAGTGACCTTCTGCTTGCTCAGTTGAACTACCGTCAAATGACCACTCAGGACAATCTGCCAAAGTCACTGGACCATCATGGTCAATCACTTTAGTCTTGTGTCTCATATTAGGTTCTGGAGTATAACCGTCAAGCCAAACATATCCTAGTTTTACTTTTGCCATCTGTTTTTTCCTTTCACGCTATACATATGTCTTGCAAAGACATTTCTATCCGCCCTACATACATATGTACTGCCATGAATATTTATTAGTTACTTCTTCATGTATCTAATATTCCTACCAATATTCCTGCTAAGCAGCGGAATTGTAAAAAAAATAGCACGATGTCAGTTAAATGTCAAAGCAATATGCCTAGTGTAAGATTCTAAAGTGACAGTTGCAGCATTTTATATTGACACTTCGCAAACTACCGTTACAAAATTAATGAACTGCGACAAGAAATATTAAGTACACTTGCATAAATGTCATAAAAAAACTGTTCAAAAGCTTGATTTTTCCGAACGGTGGTCAGAAATTGCTTAACATTGCTATCTTTACTACCTTTATCAACGGTTCATTATGAAAAGTGTCTGTTAGTTAGATATTAGGAAAATTATGTGTAATGTAAAGGATAATTTAACAAACAGTGTTGATAACCAACAATTTACTGACAAA
>CALGZD010000071.1 GCA_937934635.1 uncultured Deinococcales bacterium | reverse complement strand
GTAAGCATGACCCAAAACAAGCGGTCCCCAAGACAACACATAATCAATGTAGCGATTATCATCAACATCGGTCATGTAAGCACCTTCGCCTTTTGCCATGACTATAGGTGTTCCACCGACACTACCAAATGCACGAACAGGGCTACTCACGCCACCTGGCATGAGGCTTTGTGCTTTGGCAAAAATCGCTTCAGATTGTGTTGTATTGAGAGTTTTAGACATTTGAATTCCTTAATTTTTAAGCGTAGCGACTAATTTGGCACTCGCTGCTTTTGCTGTTTTAATCGTATCTGGTAAACCAACGCCTGCGTAGGCATGACCTGCTAATGCAAGGCTATCAGGAAGAGCGTCCATGATTGATTTAACCAGTTCTATATGCCCAACATCATACTGTGGATAGGCATTGCTCCACTTGTGAGAAAAGACTTTTAGAGGCTCAGCAACGATACCTAAAATATCTTGTACCTCAGCTTTAACAACTTCTATAACCTCATGTTCAGCTTTTTGAAGCATGTCACGTGTATGCGGACCACCATAGAAAACTCGTAGCAAAATTTGCCCCTCTGGACAACGGGCTTGCCACTTGCTGCTACTCCACTGCATTCCATCAATAGATCGTCTTTCACTTGGCGGTATCACCAAGCCATAGGCATCTAACTCTCTTGGAATATCATTGATGTTGTAAAGCAAAGACATACTCGCAATACCTTCATAACGCATTTGCTGCAATCCTTTAGTCGCTTTTGGTGCAATACCACTAAGTAGCTTTCGACTTACATCCACAGGGCAAGCAAAAATGATGCCTGGGACCTCACAAGCCTCACCATTTTGAAAACTGAGTGCGTAACCTTGATCACTTATTACAACTTGCTTAACTTCATGCTGCAACTTTATATCTCCACTAAGCTTTGCTTCTAAGCTTGAAATGAGTTGTGCCATGCCCTGCTTTAAAGAAACAAGTGGTGCAATTGCAACTTTGTTTGCTTGCTTAGCCTTTTCCTTATTCAACTTAGCAAGTTTACGCATTCCCCGAATCAAGCTCCCGTGTTCTTTTTCAATCTTTGGATACTGCCCAAAAGTTGCTAGCATACTCTGTTTTTCAGCATCAGCATTATAAACACCTGCTAGCAATGGGTCCGCTAATCTATCCAGAGCCTCAGCCCCCAAACGTCGACGCACAAAGTTTGCTAAAGACTCATCTGAACTATCTCTTTTCGCAGGAATAAAATACTCAGCAAGCATTCTGAACTTTGCTGACCACGACAACAAAGTAGATTGTAAAAACGCCACGAAGTCAGTAGGTACAAGCAAGGTCAACCCTTTTGGTAAAGGCTGCATTTTGCCATTTACAAGCACATAAATTCGCTCAGGAAGCTTGTTAACCGTCACAAGCTCATCTTCTAAACCAAGCTCTTTCACCAAAGCTAAAGCGTGTGGTTTCCGAGTAATAAAAGCATCAGGTCCAAACTCCATTACTAGCTTGTCCTGTGTAATAGTATGAACCAAACCACCAAGCCTATCGCTAGCTTCAAAAACAACATACGGAATGTTTTCCTGCTGCAAGTACCATGCACTAGCAAGTCCTGCAATGCCACCACCAATTATTGCGACTGGTTTAACATCTACTGGATTCTTCGTTTCTGAATCTGGCACTTAAGGATGGTAACAAATCTGCTAGTGATTTGTTTGCCAACTGTTTGACGTACTTCACCCTAAAGAATGACGCCATGCCCCCTATGGATTGTTAGAGTTAACAAAAGATGAGATCTAAGAGCCTACATAAACATGAAAGAGGAAAACAATGACAACGCTAGTTGTTGGAGCCACAGGTGCGACGGGCAGTTTATTGGTTAAGGAATTACTCAAAAAGAACCAACACGTCAAAGCAATTGTCCGTTCACCTGAAAAAGTACCCGATGAAATCAAAAACAATCCTAACTTCACTTTGATTCACGCAACCTTACTTGATTTAAGTGACCAAGAACTACAAGAACACCTTAAAGATTGTAGGGCTATAGCATCTTGTTTAGGACATACACTAAATTTCAAAGGCATTTACGGTCAACCCAGAAAATTAGTCACGGATGCAACAAGAAGATTATGTGAAGCAGTCATAGCAACTCACACAGCTAGCCAATCCGAAACCCCTGTCAAATTTGTACTTATGAACACCACTGGCAACAGAAATCAAGACTTACAGGAAAAAGTCTCAACGGCTCACAGCATCGTTGTAAATTTACTGCGTTTACTCTTACCGCCTCATCCAGACAATGAACAAGCAGCAGAGTATTTACGAACACAAATTGATCGAAATACCAACGTAATAGAATGGGTAGCAGTGCGTCCAGATGGCTTAATCAATGAAGAAAGTTCTAGTGAATATGAACTCTATGCTTCACCGACTAGAGACCCTATTTTCAATGCGGGCAAAACAAGCAGGAACAATGTTGCACACTTCATGGCACAACTCATTGTAGATGATACATTAGATGACACCTTAGATAATAACTTATGGCAAAAGTGGTGTTGGCAAATGCCTGTAATCTATAACAAGGGTTATTCATAATTTATGCAGTATCAAGCTGACACCAAGCTCTTTCAACTACTTACGATAAACATACAGTAAACATACAGTAAACATACAACAAATAATCGCCACCCTATCACTCCGCAAACTCTGTAAGCTCTGCAAATGCAACTCGTCTTGTAAGTCCAAAGGTAAAAAGTTCAGGTCGCTGCCCTTCAACAATTAGCATACGCCAAACAACACCTGTAAACGTGCCTTGTAAAGTGTCCTTGTAAATGTTTGTAAATGTAAAGGTGTGTTAGGCTGCTTCTTACAGCGTTTCCACGAAATAACTGTACACACTGAGTGGCTTTA
>CALGZD010000070.1 GCA_937934635.1 uncultured Deinococcales bacterium | reverse complement strand
ATTGCGTAATCGAATCAGCGTTTCAATCAGCGCTTCGTTATCTCTAGCATGTAGCCCAATGCTCGGCTCATCCAAGATGTAAAGCACGCCCATAAGCCCACTACCAATCTGGCTTGCTAGGCGTATGCGCTGACCTTCACCGCCAGAGAGGGTCTTTGCAGGTCTATCTAACGTGAGGTAGTGCAAACCTACATTGAGCATGAACTGTAAGCGGTCACGGATTTCTTTGATGACTTCTTCAGCAATTTCTAGTTCACGCTGATCGAGTTGTGCTTCTAGTTCAATTATCCATTTGTGAGCATCTTCTATAGATAAGGTACTTACTTCAATGATGCCACTGTTGTGAACTAGTACGGCTCTTGCCTCGGCGCGTAATCTTGCACCATAGCAACCCGTACACTCTGCTTCACGCATGTAGCTTTGGTAGTGCGTTCGCATACCCTCAGAACCAGTTTGTCTATAACGACGCATGATGTTTTTGATTATTCCGCCAAGCGGTCTTGTTACCTGACCTTGCCAACCATCTTCATCCTCAGCATTTTCGCCACCATGTTTGAACTTAATTTTTTCAGTGCCAGAACCGTGTAGTAATACATCTCGTACTTTTTTAGGAAGCTTTTTCCAAGGTGTATCTAAGTCAAATTTATAGTGCTCTGCAATAGAGTTGACGACATTAACCGTCCAGCCAGTTTTTTTACCAAGCTCACCGTACCAACGCAGTGCACCTTCGTTAAGACTTAAGTCTTCATCTGCAATGATTAGTTTAGGGTCAACAGTTAGTTTCGTGCCTAACCCCTGACATTCTTGGCACATCCCCAAGGGTGAGTTAAAGCTAAACATCTGTGTAGAAAGTTCTGGAAAGCTGATGTTGCACTCTGGGCAAGCATTGTGCTCACTCATCATGATGTCATTGGTAGTCTTGCCATCTACGATGCTAGCGATTAGGAGACCATTAGCAGTACGAAGGGTAGTTTCTACAGAGTCCGTAAGGCGAGATAGAAACTCTTCAGTGATTTCTTCAGGAATTTCAAGTCTATCAACTATGATGTCTATACTATGTTTATTTTTCTTTTCCAGCTTAATGCTGTTATTTAGCTGAACGGTTTCACCATTTATACGTGCTCTAGAAAAACCTTCTGCTTGAGCCCCTTTAAGCACGTCTACATGCGTACCTTTACGGTTTTGTACTACAGGTGCAAGCAATTGAAAACGAGTACCAACTTCAAAGTCACAAATCTGTTCACCAATTTGCTGAGCACTCTGTGCAAAGACTGCCTTGCCACAATTTGGGCAATGCGGTTGCCCAATATTTGTAAAAAGCACACGCAAGTAATCCATGATTTCGGTGACTGTGCCAACGGTTGAGCGTGGATTTTTAGAGACTGTTTTTTGTTCAATGGCGATTGCAGGGGAGAGACCACCGATGTAATCTACTTTTGGCTTTTCCATTTGCCCAAGGAACTGACGAGCATAGGCTGACAAACTTTCTACATAGCGTCTTTGACCTTCTGCATAGATGGTGTCAAAGGCGAGGCTAGATTTGCCTGAACCAGATACACCAGTTATCACTACTAGCTTATCTCTGGGAATGGTTACATCAATATTTTGTAGATTGTGGTGTTTCGCACCGCGGATGGTGATGTGTTTTTGAGCCATAACTGTAGTCTCAGTCCCCTCATTTTGATTGATAGACTTGATTAATAGATTTAGAGGTAAATCAGGAGGTGAATCAACACCCATAAACCATAAACACAAGAGTATACCTTAAATAATCATATTTGAAGTGGGGCAAAGGGGGTGTGTTTGATAGATGTTTGATAGGTGGTTAATGCTTAGAGACTAGCTAAAGGCAGAATCCCCCCTAGCCCCCCTTTAGAAAAGGTGGGAACAAAGGCAGTAACTTTATTTAAGTGTAGGGTAATGCTTTAAGAGCTACACCGTGTATTAGGTGTAGTATGTATTAAGTGTAGTATTCGTTCCTTTTAGGACTATTGAAACTATCTTCGTTTAGAGTGTTTACATCTTCTGCTTGTGCAGTCGTGGTTTGTAAGGCAGTTTCATGTACATAAAGCCAAGATACGGCATTGGGTAAACTCAAGTAGGTTTCAAATAGAGCTGTGCTGATGCGACCTTGTGGTGGTGATTCTTCTTTTTCTTGCTGCCATTCTTCATAGGTGACCATTGCAGTGGTTTTGCTCAATAGTCTAAATACAGGATTTTTGATCCAAATTTTTAAGTTTGGACGTTTACCATGCATCATATAGAGGCTGCCAGTAAGTTGTGTTCTGTCTGTTTGCATACCACTTGGTGCAATGATTAAGAAATCAGCGTGTAGTACATCGCTGAATCTGGAGTATTGACCGCTAGTTTGATCTACGTTTCCATTGAACCAAGCTTGGAAAAATTCGTGCAATTCTTCTACTTCTTTTATACATGCATCTTTCATAGGTTAGCCCCATCCATCCCCCATCCATCCTAAGCATAAGTGTAACTAATGTAAGTTACTTAATCGCAGTGTCGGACTGGTATTAGGTTGATGAGATTAGACTAACAGAAAAGCTTAATAGAGGACTATGTAATTATGACTCTATCTTAATAATGAATTCATAGAACAAGATAATGAGTTTATACAACGAGGTGGTTTTTGTTAGCAATACGTTGCTAGTTTTTTATAAGGTAATTTATTCTTCATCATCTCTATGTACAGTATCCATACCAAAAGCAGGTAGACAAACGGCTACGTATTCTGCACCTTCTGGCTTTGGTGTGCTGTAGCGTATCCACTCACCAGCATGGGCGATTATGGCTTCGCCAGCGTGTACATCTACCGTGTCGTTTTTGCTTTCTACCCGTAGGGTTCCTTTGAGGATTAGGGTGTATTCGTCGAACTCGGGGGTTTGGCCGGGCTCGAGCCAGCCCCCTGGACTCGTCATTTTGGCAATACTTATGCTTGCAGTTTTCGAATTCACTTGACCAATAAACTCTTCGATGCGCTTAGGTTTATTACCTGCTGACTCAATAATTGTCGGTTGAAAGATTTTTGTCGGCATAACACATTGTTTCATGTTTCCGAAACATGAGCGAATATTAAGAGCTTTTAGCGATTCATGAGCAAAACCGAAGTTTTTCACATCTTTGTCACGGTGTTGTAAATTTTACGTTTACCTTATGCATAGCAGAGTAGTCTACAATTAGTCCAATTTATTGGACGGTGTGACGTTGGATTATATCTGACTTTCACATTCTTCTCCGTTTGCGATCCAACTCAAGCCATGTAAGTTGGGTCGCAGCTTTTTTCATGACAAAAAAACTATTACCACAAATGGAATTCTTGCATAGCTTGCCAAAAAAGCGTATGTCTGCTGGCGCTATCATTCGCAACGAAGTTGGCGAAGTCCTCTTTGTAAAACCAAACTACCGAGAGACATGGCTTGTGCCAGGTGGTGTAGTGGATGCTGATGAATCACCAAAGAAAGCTAGCGAGCGAGAAGTCTTTGAAGAAATCGGTTTAGAGCTATCTGTTCAAGACCTTTTAGTGATGGTCTATACCTATGCTTATCCAGACAATACAGAAAGTCTCAGCTTTATGTTTGATGGTGGGGTTTTATCTCAAGAGCAGATGGATGCGATTCACTATCACGATGCAGAAATCGAAGCACACGCATTTTTGACATTCGAAAAAGCGAGACCTTTGCTCAAAAAAGGCTTTGCAATGACGATTGAAAATGCATTGAAGGCACTTAAAGAAGAACGCTGTATTTATTTTGAAAAAGACTGCAGTTGAAGGTTGTTAGCTTTATCGCATATGCCCTGCACGCTGTAACATGCCTTTGCTGATTGCATTATGTTTTTCTGTTAATGCATCCAAATCTGTATTGAGCAACACGCCATCTTCCACGACTATCTTGCCATTAATAATGGAGTGGTGAACTTGTTGTGGCGCACAAGTAAGTAGCGAAGCTAATAAATCGAGCTGTCCACCTGCGTGAGCTAAATCATCAATTCGAAATGCAACCATGTCTGCAATCATGCCAACTTCTAAGCGACCAATATCTTGACGTCCTAGTACTTCTGCACCACCTACGGTTGCTAAGGTAAGCGCCTCACGGGCGGACATCGTATCTGCCTCAGCCATGACCCTTTGTAGTAGCATGGTTTGTCTTGCTTCACCGAGCATATGGTTTCCGTCATTGCTAGCTGAACCATCAACCCCTAGTCCAACACGAACATTGTTATCAATCATTTTTCGCACAGGTGCAATGCCTGAGGCTAAAATCATATTGCTACTAGGACAGTGG
>CALGZD010000069.1 GCA_937934635.1 uncultured Deinococcales bacterium | reverse complement strand
CTAGAACTTGTTTTTGTTGTACGTTTGGTAGGTTTACGCTTACTCTCAGCCACAAAGTAGTATAGCACATGATTTTTAAGGTACTATGTGATATTTCAGTGGAATAAGACTAGTGTAAGTTTTATCGCATTGCTGGTAAGTTTTAGGTCACTTTTAACTTCAGAGACAGTATTTGAGGCTGTTTTGAAAGAGGTTAGTGTCACTATATAAGCTTTTAGAGTTGTATCCACAAGATAAATGCAGCGTGAAAAGGTTCTTTTAGTCTGAATAGCATGTTTTCAAACGAAGTGTAATGAACAGTTTTTATGTTCATTCATAAACTGCCAAGGTGCGTCCTAGACGATGATGGAAACTATGCAGATATAGTTATGTATGTTTCAACCTTGAGCGGGACGCACCCAACCTACTATCAAATTGCACCAGTTTCATAGTAAACTCATGTATGGCCGATTTAGATAAATACCTTGAGGACATTGGAATTGATGTTCTTGGTGAGACGCAGGAGAAAAGCGCTGTCACTGAGGACTTAATTGCCCAGCCCGAGGAAGAACTTGTACAAAATGCTTCAGGCGTGACGGCTGAAGCACTTGAAGGAGATGCGCAAGAACGTTCTGAGAGTTTCTTAGTGAATTTACTCCTACATATTGATCCGACGTTTATCGTAGATGTAAGTACAAACAATGAAGGTGATGTTCAAGCAGCAATCAGTGGTGTTGATGCAGGAAAAATGATTGGACGTGAGGGTAGAACCTTAGCTGCGCTTGAGTATCTGACAAATATTGTTATCAACCGAGATTTAGAACAAGAACGTGTGCGTGTGAACGTAGATGTTGGTAACTATAAGCGTCGTCGTGATGACCGTTTAAAAATGATTGCTCGCAAGGCAGCAGGACGTGCTCGCAAAACTGGTACTGCGGTTGAGCTTAAGCCGATGGAAGCAAGTGAAAGACGCATCATCCATTTAGAGATTTCGCATCAGCGTGGTGTTGAGAGTGAATCTGCTGGTAGTGGCATGAACCGTCGTGTTGTGATTAGGGCGGTTAGGTCTTAGTAGTTAGGTCTGAGTAGAATCTACAAAAAGACTAAGGATGAATGTCTATCTGAAACGATAGGCATTTTTAAATATATGGGTTAGTGCAAGAAGTTTTAAGCTGAATTGGTATTAACCATAAAATGTGACTATTAGCACAATATTGTTTTTTGTCAATAATGAGCATAAAAAATACCCCGCCGAGAGGCGGGGTATAAAAATTCATTCTTATAGTTGATTAAGAACGCTTATGTGGGTTTACTAAAACCATCGGATCAAGACTGCGAAGTGCGCTTGTACTAATCCATACTTTTTGTGGCTTGCCATCAATCCAAAGCGTTTTCTTTTGTAGGTTTGGCTTACGTATACGACGGTGTACACCAGTGCGCTTAAGACCTACGCCACCACGCTTTTTAGGTGAACCTTTGCGAGTAACTGTTTTTGTTGTTTGTGTTCTTTTTCCTGTGATAGCACATACTTTTGGCATAATTAACTCCAGTATTTCTAAATATTATCTTTATCAAAATAAGTATGCCAGCAGTGCTGAGCGATACCAAGCCTTAGAATAGTAGCACCTTTTGCAAGTTTCGTACAATGTCAATTTGGAATATCAAATTTGGTAAAAATGTCAATTTGGCAAAATAACCTGTATGAGCCTACTAAATGAAGTTTTAACGAACTTAGACTTGTGTGTTTTCTTGTATGTGTTCTTCGCTATCAAGCTCGACTTTGCGTCCGCAAGCACAGCGTGCATTTTCACGAACCATAGTGGCTTGACCTTCTCTAAACCACAGAGTGTTGCAGTCAGGACAGCGAATTTCATTTTGTGAAATGCTACGTAGTTTTTCTGGACCTAACCAGCGGCGTTCATTGCACCAGTGGCAGACAACTTCTGCACCACCATCTTCTGCAATCATGGCTTCACGGTCTGCAGGTGTGAAGTAAGCAAGTGCATCAAGCGCTTTTTCATCGCTACAGCGACATTGATAAACTAGTGGTAATGGTTCTTGCGTAAGGACTTCAACTTCCATACCCCAACAAAGCTCTTCGATGATTTCTTGCAAGCTTAGCTTGCTAAGTTGTTCACTAATTGAACCAAAAGCTTTTATGTTTGCTTCTAGCAACGTGAGTGCAGCAGGGTCAACATCGGGTAAAGCTTGCAGGATGACACCACCAGCTCGAGCTATCTTTTCGCCCTCAAAGTGTTCACCGATGAGTACAGCGGAGTTGATTTGTTCAGATTGGGCAAGGTAGTAAGCAACATCTTCGGCGATACCACCATTAACGATGTAACTACTGCTCTTATAAGGGTCGCCATGTGGTGCATGGGAACGGATGATTTCTAAATCACCCTTGCCGATTGCAGATTGTAAGTCTACATCTGCTACCGTATCTCCTTGTTCATCTGGGCTTGCTGCTGGTTTTGCTAGCCTTGGATGCCTGCTATAGCCACGAATTCTACCGTCCAGACCACCTTCAGCGATGATGCTGCCAAGTGGTCCATCGCCTGCAACACGGACTGTTACCCGATCATCAGGATTTTTTAGAAGGACGTGGGCTAGCAGAGGCGTAGCTGTAAATACTCTACCGAGTAGGGTTGTAGCAATTTTGTCGGAGTCGTGTCTTTCTTGTGATTCAGCAATGATAGCTGTGCTATCTGTCGCCACCACACGAATCCCACCATTGGCGGCCAGTGCTCTGATTATGAAGCTCGAGCCTTTATTTGCAGATTGTTCTTGATTTAATATTAAGATAATTTCCCACCAATACTTGAAATCATAACTTAGCTTCTAGCGCCTGCAAACTTGCTTGAGGCACAAGCGCACTTACGTCTGCTCCATAGCTTGCGAGTTCTCGAATCCTACTGCTAGATACAAAAGACCATACGCTTGCAGTCATCATAAAAGTCGTATCTGCTTTTGGATTGACATGTTTGTTTAAGTGTGCCATCTGCAATTCATATTCAAAATCTGCAACGGTTCGCAGACCTTTGATGATGACATTGGCTTCGATTTTATCGACGAATTCGACAAGCAGACCATCAAAACTCACCACTTGGATATTGTCTAAGTCCTTGGTTGCTTCACGTGCAATGTCTAAGCGTTCTTCGAGGTTGAACATCTGCCCCTTTTTTAA
>CALGZD010000068.1 GCA_937934635.1 uncultured Deinococcales bacterium | reverse complement strand
TTTGCCCATACCACCTGCGCCACGAATTGTAACGATGCGGTGTTGGTCAAGTAAGCGAGTTAGGTTATCAATCTCTGTTTCACGACCCACAAAGCTTGTGAGTGATGCATTGAGTTGATACATTTCAGATGGGTCTTGTTGTGGCGCACTTGCTAAGCTTGGTGCGCTTGTACGAAGACGAATCAGTTCTTGGAATGAGTCTTGCTTATCTTGAAGAATGGTTTCGTAGAGACGAGCTGTGTCTTCTGAAGGTTCTGCACCAAGTTCGCGTTCCAGTTGACGTGAGTACTGACGGAAATGTTGAAGTGCTTTATCCACTTCACCTGTTTGCCAATAGAGCCACATTCTTTGACGATGGGCGCGCTCTTGCCACGGCTCGAGCTTAATCCAACGATCGACATGCTGAATAGCTTTGGTCATATCATGCTGTTCGAGCAAACCATCAACCAAACGGCGCATAACCTGATTGTGTGATTCAATCCAGTTTTCACGCTGTTCTTCTAACCATGTTTGAAACTCTGCTGAACCATTTAAGGTAAAACCTTGCATAAATTCACCACGGTACAAGGCTGTTGCTTGACGCAACGAGTTCATGTCGCCATTTTGCGCTAGGTTTAGAAAGCGTTGTGTATCCCACTGGATAACCTCTTGATTGAGCTTCACAGTGTAGCGTGTTATGTCAAGCGCACCTGGTAAGACACGCTTAATCTTCGAAAGCATAACGCGGAAGCTACCACTTGCATATGGTGCTTCTTCTTCTGGCCAGAGTAGCTCAATAAGTTGCGCTCTTGAAACCTCGGTATCTTGCTCTAACAGATAAGCAAGAAGTGCTAGACCTTGTCTTGAGTGAAGTTTAATGATTTGTTCTTTGCCGTCATCAAACTTAACGAGCTTCGGTTGTCCTAAAAAATATCCTTTAATCATACTTTTCCAATCATGCTAAGTGAATGAAGGACCATATACCATATAAAGTACCTGTCCCCTTAATCCTTAGTGATACCCCTCTTAATCCCCCTTGGAAATACAAAGTAAGTACGAGTAGATGTGTAATTACAACTTTTACAACTTACAACCTTGTACAACCTTGGTCAGCTAAAATCACGATAATGACGCCATTTTCCAAAGATTTGAGTTATACACTTAGAAAACTGAATCACCCTAAATCATTCAGTGAACGCTATAGCTAAGGTGTTCAAGAGGCAGCACACATTTGCCTAACGTTTCTCTAATCCTAAGAGATATCTCTAACGGAAAACTTAATCATGCTGTGAAATTAACCACGATTAAGAAATAGTTAGTAAATTAACTTAACAATCCAGAAATGAGTTTCCCCCGATTTTCGCATAAACTTGGGATTTCTCTAACACTATACCCTAATTTCACTGCGAAAAGCCCATTTTATAAGACAGTTGTAAGACTTATGTGATTTCCTTGTCAGATTAGGCAGAATGCCCAATCGTTTACAATTTGAATATCTTTTGCTCATGCTTACTGCCTCATAAGCATTAGCAAAAGCTCAAACGTAAATAAAGTCACACAAGTGCTTACCTAGTTGTAGAGGTTAATTATGAGTTAATGATGTGATAGCGGTTTTTTAACCGTATTTCCGAACAATCATTACTTCATGAAGTAAACATCAGGGAGATTATTCCCAGTAGAAGCGAGTTTAGAAAGATATTTCTGAAATAGCTATAAGCAATTCTACGATTCACTGCGACAGTAGTTAATCGGCGAGCTTCGTAACGAGTAAGAATAAAGCTACTCACTGTGTACCACTGTGTACAGTTATTTCGTGGAAACGTTGGAACTACTAGGGCAAAAGCATGTAGTGGCTTTTAAGCTATGCGTTAGGATACGTGCTATGAACTCGGCTTCTGCGCATACCGCAAGTATTACAGGCATCACTAGTAAAAGTATCAGTGAAAGTATTGTTGTTTTAGATTATGGCTCTCAATATACCCAACTTATCGTGCGCCGTTTGCGTGAATTGGGTGTTTTTGCAATCATCATGCCACATACTGCGAGTTTGCAAGAGATTTTAGAAAATCAGCCAAAAGCGTTAGTCTTTTCTGGTGGACCAACCAGTGTCTATGATGAAGGTGCTCCAGCAATCATAGAAGGTTTGTTTGAATCTGATTTACCTACATTAGCTATCTGCTATGGTATGCAACTTGTGGCACACTCACTAGATGGTGAAGTGACTGCTAGTAGTCACAAAGAATATGGAAAAGCTGTATTAACTGAAAGACGTTCTGCTTTGTTCGATGGTGTAGATTCTGAGTCCGTAGTTTGGATGTCTCATGGTGATTCTGTAACTACACTGCCAAGTGGCTTTGAAGTCATAGCTTCAACTGCAGATACAGCAGTTGCAGCTATGGCAAATACTAATAAAAATATATTTTGTCTACAGTTTCACCCAGAAGTGCAACACTCGCAAGATGGTCAAAAGATTTTAGAGAACTTTTTGGAATTGACAGGGTTTTCTAGAACGTGGCAAGCAGAGCATATTGTTGAAAGTCTGATTGCTGATGTGCAAGCGCAAGTGGGTGACAAGAATGTGCTGCTTGGAATTTCTGGTGGGGTGGATTCGAGTACCTTAGG
>CALGZD010000067.1 GCA_937934635.1 uncultured Deinococcales bacterium | reverse complement strand
GCGAGCTTCGTAACGAGTAAGAATTAACTCACTTAGTGTGTACAGTTGTTACGTGGCAACGCTAAAAGTATAGGAAATGCCAATTTAAGCTTAAGGTAATGGTTAATCACACTTAATCCCACTAAACCCTAAATACTTGTTAGTTCTGATTAACATTCAATATAGAGGTAGTGGTCTGCAAGTTTGCCGAGCGTATACATAGCAGTTCCACGATTCACTGCAACAGCAGTGAATCGGCGAGCGGAGTGCGAGTAAGAATTAACTCACTTAGTGTGTACAGTTGTTACGTGGAAACGCTAACAGTATAACTTCAACACAAAAAACCTACTCAAAATATAGAAAGAGAGAACATGTTTTCCACAAAAAGGCAGCGGATGACCTCCATCATTCTATGGGGGATATTTTTCGTACTATTTATTATTGGCTGTGGGCAGAATAGCTCACCAACGAAGGTTCAGCCTTCATTTTTAGAAGCCAACAAAGTCATAGGAGCAGTCACTGAAGATAGTGGCATTCTTAATCTTGAAGAACTAAACTTCAGAAATTTCTCTCATGGAGAAACTGCTTACCAAGCTTCTGGGGATACAGACGTTTCATTCATCACGGGTCTAAAACCACTAGGTGTCACTGGCTCATCACGAGTGAATATGAAACTTCTTATCATCAGTGCTAACGGTAATCCAAATGTCAGAGATGGTGTTGATCCTTCACTGGATGCAGCAACGTTTTTTGCGGAGCAAATCGGCATTCCTTTTGATGTCATGATTGCTACTACCGAACAGCTTACAGAAGGTCGATTAATTGCCACAAATGGTGATGGTAACTATCAAGGTATCGTGCTCACAAACGGTAGCTTGACCTTCAACAATGCTGGTGTGTTTGAAAGCGCATTTGACACAGCAGAGTGGAATTTACTCTGGCAATATATGCGTGAGTTTAACGTACGTCAACTTTCACTGGATAGTTTTCCAGGTGCCTTTCCAGAAGACTTAGGTCTTCGTGAAGCAGCTAGTGTAAGTACAACTGCTGCTGCACCTTTAAACTTTGGCATTGCTTCTGGTGGAGAAACTATATTCTCTTCACTCAAACCAACCGCAAGCATTCCAATCAAAAACGCCTTTGTAAATTTGGCAACAGTTTGTAGCGAAGACCCAGCAGTCGAGTGTCCTGCAGGCGTTACTACAACACCAATTCTTCGAAGTGATGTTTCAAACCAAATTGTAGGCGCAGTTTCTAGAACCGCAGATAATCGTGAAATTCTAAGTCTGACTATGGGGCAAAACTTCTTTTTAACACATACATCACTCCTTAGCTATGATCTTTTCAAATGGGTTACACAAGGTGTATTTATTGGTGCACGTGAAATGTATCTACAATTAGATATTGATGACTGGTATCAAGCATCATTAGTTTGGGATCCAGCTTTGAACGCCAATGGCACCGAAACATATCGAATTACTGGCTTTGATGCGCAAAGCACAAAAGCACAATTAGATGATCTTAAAGCACGATTCCCTGTTGCACCAAACCTAAATATTTCAAACTTAATTGTTGCTGCACAAGGCGAATTAACAGAAGCTGTAGATTGTAGCAATGCTGCAACGCTTGAAGGTGCAACACTATGCTTAAAAGATGAGTTTGACTGGGTAAGTCATACCTACACAGAACGTCGAATGAACTTTGAAAGCCCAGGCTACGATAATGCTTCAGACCCACTTTACAATCCTGAAGAATCAATTATTAATGGAACTTTTAAAGGCTTTACCTGTAATGACATATCAATTACTGGCTTTAACCCCGCTTCTCCTGGTGAAGAAATTGCACTTAAAGAATTAGTCTGTAACAGTCAAAAACTACTTCAACTTGGAATTCCTTTTAATCCAAATAGTGTAGTAACAAGTGCATTCTCTGGCTTAGGTCAATTTAACCCTGATCCGCTTAGCCCAAGTGTGATCGATAATGGCTTGGAAAGCTCTAGTGTAGGTCTTATGAATGCCTTAACCGCAGCGGGTATACGCTACATTGGCTCTAACCACTCAGTGCTTAGCCAACGGGGTATTTGTGAAGTATGTGGTCGTCAACACCCACTTTATCCATCAGTTTTCTTAATCCCTCGTTATCCAACCTACATTTTCTTCAATGTTAATGAACCAACTGGAAATATTGATGAATTCAATTTTCTCTTTGGTGCAAATGGTCAATTTGTCGATGGTTTTGGTAACAATTTCTTTGATCAAGACTTGACCTATGAACGTATGCTAGAACTAGATGCTGAAATCACCTTACGTCATGTAACTAGCTTACAGCCATACATGCATTACTTCCATCAACAAAATTTGAGAAACTATACAGGTGGCACACCTGGTCGAAGCCTAGTTTACGACTGGACAGAAGCTTTCTTAGAGCTTTACTCAAGCTACTACAGCATTCCACTGATTACACTTGATTGGGCTGATCAAGCAGCAAATATTGAGAAGAGAACATCATTCTTTAGCTCAGCTACACAAGGGGTTTGGGATCGTGCGACTGGTGCTGTAAGCATAACTTCTACAAATGGTGGATTTGCTTACGTAACAAATGCAGGCTTTACAGGCATTCCTGCTAGCACTTACGGTGGCGACTTTATCCAAAAATTTGGTTTAGCTGCTGGTGAAACACGCTTAAGTACAGATACAGGAGCAACACAAAATCCTAATCCACTTCCAATAATCACACCTGTGATTCCACCTCCAGCAGAGGGTAATCCTGTTAATCCACCACCTCCAACTAATCCAAACGATCCAACTAATCCAGTTGATCCTACTAACCCTGTTGACCCAGTCGATCCAACTAATCCAACACCATCAAATCCAAACAACCTACTTGTCAATGGTGGCTTTGAAAATAACCAAGCAAGTTGGTCAATTTGTGGCGCTGGACAAACTAGGATAGTTAATGATGCAACTGAGGGAACGAATGCATTAAACCTTTCAGTCAATGGCGCATGTTTATTCCAAGAAGTTCCTGCCATTGTTGGTGAAACCTACACACTCACTTGCGATGTCAAACGAAATGACGCAAGTATCTGGTCTTCACTCGCGTTGTCTTTTAACAATGAAGATTACTCTGCTGAATTCCCTGGAGAAATCAAAGAAATCGTTGGTAGTGCTTACAACCAACTTTCACTAACTGCAGTAGCACCAGCAGGCACTGCAAGAGCAGTAGCCGTACTTTACAGCCAAGATGATGCAACGGTAGATAATTGTGTCCTATCACCTGCTAGTGGTATTCCACAACCTCCTGCACCTCCTGCACCTCCAACAGGTCCAAATGCACTCATCAATGGTGATTTTGAAAATGGTCAAGCAGGTTGGATTAACTGCTCTGCACAAGGAATCAGTACAGATGCTGACGCAGTCAGTGGTAATTCAGCACTTCGAGTAACTAACGATGGTTGTGTTTATCAAGAAGTCGCAACAACTGTAGGTTCTGATTTGACACTCTCTTGTTTAGCTAAACGTTCCGACAGCCGTTTTGCAAGTATGACCTTTAGTTATCTAGATAGTAATTTCCAATCATTGGCAGAGCAGTCAACACCAATTACAACGACCTCGTATCAAAAATACGACATCAATCAGGTTGCGCCTGCAAATACTGCTTTCGCAGTTGTAACATTCTATAGTGAGTCAGATGCTAGATTTGATCGCTGTATTCTTGCTGGTGACGGTGTAGCACCACCTGCGCCACCACCTGCGCCACCAACTGGAGATAACTTACTTACAAACGGTGGTTTCGAAAATGGAAGAACTGGCTGGTTAGATTGTTCAGCACAAGGTCTATCTGTTGACAACGATGCAAATACAGGTACTTCAGCACTAAGAGTCACAAATAGCGGATGCTTATATCAAGAAGTACCAATAACTGCGGGCGCAGACTTGACACTAAGTTGCCAAGCTAAAGATAACGGTTCAGGCTTCACAAGTATGACCTTGAGTTATCTGGATAGCAATTTCCAGTTGATTCAAGATCAACCAGTTACTGTAAATACTGCTACTTACCAAAAATACGGTGCCAATCTTGCAGCTCCAGCTAATACAAGTTTTGCTGTAGCAACTCTTTACAGTGATTCAATCGCTCACTTTGATACCTGTGTATTGGGTGGTGCAGGGGTTGTTGACCCAACTGACCCAACTGACCCAACAAATCCGAATAACCCAACCGATCCGAATAACCCAACCGATCCAACTGACCCAACTGACCCAACCGACCCAACCGACCCAACTAATCCAACGCCAACCGAGCAGGACTCTATTATCGTTGCCTCAAGCGGTAGTGGACAATGGAGTGCTGTAAGACCTTGGCCACTGATTGCTACACACATGGCTAATTTAATAGATGGTCGTGTGCTTGCTTGGGCTTCTTATGATGTGAATGGTTTTTTTGGTAGACCAGATGCAAATTTCACAGAAGCAACAATCTTTAATCCAAATACAGGAACTTTCGAAGAAGCCGATAATCCTACTCACGATATGTTCTGTGCAGGTCTGGTGACCTTATCTGATGGGACAGTGTTTGCTGCTGGCGGTGGCGATGGACTTGTTAGCCGCCGTAAAGTGAGTGTCTTTAATGGCAGCACTTGGTCACGTTTAGCAGAAATGCCAAATGCACACTGGTACGGTACTGCAGTGGTAGATGCTAAAGACGATGTTATTGTTTCTTTGGGGGATAGCGCAAATCGCACAACAAGTTTCTTTGAAGACGGAGTCTGGAGAAATCTACCAGGTATAGATCTTGCAGGTACAAACCAAGCAGGACTTGAAACACCTGATTGGTATCCTCAGATGCACCTAACACCAAGGGGAACAATCTTTCACTCTGGTGGTACGACACAGATGCATGAAGTTACAACTGGAGGTAGCGGTACAACAACTAGCAGAGGTAGCCGTAACCAAGATGGTGTAACCGATGAAGTGTATCGTCAATGGGCTACAGCAATCATGATTGACGATGGTCAAATCATGATGACAGGTGGAACACCTCAGCAAAACACACCAGGTAGTTTAAATAGCAATATACTAATTGATATCAATAGTACAAATCCTGTCGTTACAAAGTTAGCGCCAATGCGTCTTTCACGCAGCTTCCACGACACAATTATTCTTCCGAATGGTGAAATCTTTGTTGTAGGTGGTAATAGCACAGGGGTTGAATTTAATGATGGTGGCTCACGTCTTGTCACTGAAATGTATAACCCAGCAACCAATACTTGGCGCGATACAGCAGCTGTAGGTGAACCACGTAACTATCACTCAACAGCTACGCTACTTCAAGATGGTCGTGTACTTGCTGCTGGTGGTGGTTTATGTCGTTGTGCTGTTGACCATCAAAATGGTGAGATCTATTCTCCACCTTATCTGTTCAATGCAGATGGTAGTGCCGCTGCACGTCCAGAGATTAGTGCTGCACCAAGCAATATTGGTTACAGCCAAAACTTCAACGTGACCATGACAGGTGCAGGTGCAAATGACATTGTACGCTTCACAATGATCAGATTCTCTGCAACAACACACCAGATGAATAGTGATCTTCGTCAAGATGCACTGCGTTTTACAAACCAAGGCAACGGTACCTATCAGCTAACTTCAGGTAGTAATCCAAATGTAGTAGTTCCTGGCTATTACTATCTCTTTGCTGTGAACAGCGCTGGTGTACCTTCAGTCGCAAGTATCATTCAAATTAACTAGATTTTAGTTAATCAAGTTCTATAAAACATTGAAGTAGGAGTCTAAACACTCCTACTTCTCTTTTTGTAAGTATTATTCAAATTTGGCTATAATACCGAAGTGAATCATAAATGTCATAATCAAAAATATAACGAAACTTAATAGTCGAGCTGTCCTTCGGTTCTAATGACAACTTTTTCTGTTGATGAATTATGACTTTCTTTTTTTTAGTTTAGTATAACTTAGCTATGGCTCAAAATGAGTGATGCAAGTTCTTGTTCGTTGATAATTTGCACACCTAAACTTTGAGCTTTATCTAGCTTTGAACCCGCACTCTCCCCTGCAACTAAATAGTTTGTTTTTTTACTCACTGCTGATGAAACTTTTGCCCCTAAGCTTTCAAGTTCTTTTTTGACTTCACCACGAGAACGGCTTAATGTTCCTGTAAGGACAAAGCTTAGACCTTTAAGTGCATCACCTTGTTCTGAATTATCAGGAGGTGTTGGCACAAGACCTTTATCTTGTAAACTCCTAAGCATCTGAAGCATTTCTGGTGTTTGGAGGGTGTTAACAACTGCGTTTGCAGTGGCTTCGCCAATATCAGGCAAGCTTTCAAAATCTTCTGCTTGGGCAGCTAGGAGTTGAGGGATACTAGGGAAGGCTCGAGCCAAGGTAATAGCCGTCCTCTCACCTACTTGTGGCAATCCCAATCCAAAGATAAATCTTTCAAGCGGTCTAGTTTTTGAAGCTTCCAGCTCTGCTACCAAATTCTTCGCTGACTTCTCTGCAAACCCTTCAAGAGCCAAAACATCATCAACTGTTAAGTCATACAAATCAGGTATAACCTTCACAAGCTTGGCATCCATCAAACGCTCTAAGGTCTTCCCTGCCAAACCATCTATGTCCATTGCCCTGCGAGATACATAGTGCTTTATGTCTTCTAAAACTTGGGCAGGACACATTCTGTTCTTACAGATAAAATTTGGTCCATCTTTTATCAATTCTGTATTACATTCAGGACAGTGTGTGGGCATTTCGTAGACTGGTAGGTCTTCGTTACGTTCTTCAACCAAAACCTTAGTCACTTTTGGAATAATTCCACCAGATTTATAGATAACGATTCTGTCACCAATACGCAAATCAAAATCAGTGATGTAGTCGGGATTATGCAAGGTAGCTCTAGAAACCTGTGTGCCTTCAACCAATCGAGGTTCCATCTCAGCTACAGGTGTCAGTTTACCAGTTCGCCCAACTTGCCACGTAATATCTAACAAGGTTGTGGCAACTTCCTCCGCAGGAAATTTATAGGCAATTGCCCAACGAGGCGCACGACTGGTGAAACCAAGCTCATCTTGCAGTGCAAGATTGTTGACTTTAATAACCACACCATCAACTTCATAATCTAGTGCATCACGCTCAGAAGTCCATGCCTTCATCAGTGTTTCGATATCATCTGCACTTTTTACGACTTTGCGTTGTGGATTTGTTCTAAAACCTTGCTTTGTTAGCCAATCTAAAACTTCAACCTGTGTTTCAACACCAACATCCCTAGGTTGACCCAAAGCATAAAAAAAGACTTCTAGCTTTCTTTCAGAAATAATTTTGGCATCTTTTTGCCGTAGTGTTCCTGAAGCTGCATTGCGAGGATTCGCAAATAATGCTTCGTCATCTTCCGTTCTTTCTTTATTGATTGCTTCAAAGGCTGACTTTGAAAAATAGATTTCTCCACGAACTTCTACAGTCTCAGGAACATCGTTAAGTTCTTTAGGAATACCTTCGATACTCAAAATATTAAAAGTAACATCTTCTCCTTGAACACCATTACCTCTTGTAGCTGCCCATAAAAGTATCCCATCTTGATAGTGCAAATTGATACTCAAACCATCAATTTTAAGCTCTGCCAAGTAATCTACCTGATTATCGCTAGCTAGAATTCGAGCTATGCGACTTTCAAAATCTACAATGTCATCGCCATTGAAAGCATTCCCCAAAGACGTCATTGGCTGACCATGTGTGATGGCATTAAAGGATGCTTGTGGTGCTTGACCAACAACTTGAGTTGGAGAATCAGGCGTGACTAAATCTGGATGTTTCTCCTCAAGTTGAATGAGTTGATGCAGCATGGCGTCCCATTCCTGGTCAGAGATATCAGGGCTTTGCAAGATGTAGTATTTATAATTTGCATCTCGCAAGCGGTTGCGGAGATCATTAATCTGTTTGCGGGCTTTTGTATGGGTGCTCATAATCTAGCAATATTATATCTATTTGAAGCTGGCTCGAGCCACCATCATCCCCCAAAACACGTCCACTTTTTCTATCTCTACTCGAACATCTTCAAAACCAACATGCAAAAGCATATCCCACAACTCAGAACCTTTATATGTCTTAACATGTGCTTTCTGCCTAAAATCTAACCACCAAGCATTCAATTTCATG
>CALGZD010000066.1 GCA_937934635.1 uncultured Deinococcales bacterium | reverse complement strand
GGCTCAGCTCATATCTTCATTGACAAGGTTCTTACTCATGCAAAACAGATTACTAGTTAAACCCCTCATTTGTTATCTTGTCATTTTGGCAATAGTTTTCACTACCAGCTTTTTCACTACCAGCTTTTTCACTACCAGCTTTGCACAAGAAAAAAGAGTCGAACTAGAAAGTTCCGACTCCATTCATATTATCTCCTATGGTGAACATCCAAGTCAGTTTGGTCAGTTATTTATTCCTGAAACAAATGCAGAAAGCTATCCAGTCGTCATTTTGATTCATGGGGGTTGCTGGCATGTTAATTTCGGACTAGAACTAATTCAAAAATTTGCCAAGTCAATCGCTGCTGAAGGCATTGCGGTTTGGTCGATTGAGTTTAGGCGCTTAGGTGAATATGGAGGGTGGCCAAATACTTATTTGGATGTTGCTGAAGCAACTGATTATCTTCGGGTACTCGCTAAGGATTATCCTATCGATTTAGATAATGTTATTTCCGTTGGGCACTCTTCTGGTGGGCATTTGGCACTTTGGTTGGGTGGGCGTAAGAATATTAGTTCAGACAGTGATATTGCTGCTGATAATCCACTTGAGTTACAAGGTGTGGTTAGTTTAGCGGGGATAGCGGATCTGGCTCGAGCCACCCAACAAAAAGTCTGCGTGGATGCTGCACGTAATATGATTGGCGGTCCACCAGAAAGCTTTCCAGACCGTTACAAGGCTGCCTCACCAGAGGAACTTCTACCATTTGATATTCCTCAAGTCATTATTCACGGGGAGTTAGACTTAGTCGTACCGATTAACTATGTACGACCGTATGTCGTCAAAGCCAAAAAGCTTGGAGACTCTATTCGATTCATCCAACTTGTTAGTACAAAGCACTTTGAGATGATAATCAAAGACAGTCCACAATGGCAAAAAACAATCGAAGAGATTAAAAGGCTTTTGGGTCAATAAGGTCTAAAACTCCAAAGTAGCAAAATAATCATCCAAAGTTTCTGCACGTCGTATAAGCTTTACATGCCCATCAGTCTGCAAAAGCAATTCCGCAGAACGCAATTTCCCATTGTAGTTAAAGCCCATAGCATGACCATGTGCGCCTGTATCATGCACCACGACATAGTCACCAACCTCTATCTTTGGCAACAATCGGTCGATAGCAAATTTGTCATTATTTTCGCAAAGTGAGCCAGTAAGGTCATAAAGTTCTGCGGCAACATCAGATTCTTTTCCAACAACACTGACGTGATGATACGCGCCATACATGCCTGGACGCATTAAATCTGCCATCGTGGCATCTAGCCCGATGTAAGTCTTATAGGTCTGCTTAATATGACGCACTTGCGTGACCAAGCAGCCAAAAGGTCCAGTCATGTAACGTCCACATTCCATCGCAAGTTTTACAGCACCTAAGCCATTGGCAACAAGAAGATTGTCATACAGCTCTTTGAGTTTATCGCCAAGTGTCTGAATATCTAGTGAACTATCATCTGGATGATATGGAATGCCAAGACCACCACCTAAATTTATAAACTCAAGATCTATCTTTAAGCTGTGCTTTATTTCAAGTGCTAGTTCAAAAAGCTGCATAGCAGTTTCAATAAAGTAGTCTACGTTTAGCTCGTTTGACGCAACCATCGTATGCAAACCAAAGCGTTTAACACCTTTGTCTTTTGCGATTCGATAAGCTTGTAAAAGTTGTTCCTTCGTTAAACCAAATTTTGCCTCTTTGGGTTTGCCAATAATCACATTGCCTGTTTTTTGTGAACCTGGATTATAGCGAAAGCTGAGTAACTCAGGTAAACCAGCATGTTTTTCCAAATAGGCAATATGCTCAATATCATCTAGATTGATAACTGCGCCCAACTCTCTAGCTAACTGAAACTCTTTGGCAGCAGTATTGTTCGATGTGAACATAATATTTTCACCAGACATACCCAATTTTTTTGCAAGTGTTAGCTCTGCTAAAGAGCTACAATCTACAGCAATCCCTTGCTGTTGCAATAATCGAATGATGTGTGGATTAGGTGTTGCTTTAACAGCAAAATATTCTTTAAAGCCTTCATTCCAAGCAAAAGCCTCAAGAAATGCTTTCGCATTTTCAACAATGCCTTGCTCATCGTAAAGATGAAATGGCGTTGGATATTGACTAGCTATCGCCTTAACCTTTTCTAGCCCTAAATGCTTCAAATTAAACACAAAATTCACCCTTCAAAACATGTTATGCTACCAAAAATCTCTTAAACTAGGACGCACTTATTTATGAAAGCAGCAGTTTGCCACGAATTTGCAAAACCACTGGTTATTGAAGATATAACAATCGGAAATCCAAAAGCTCAAGAAGTCAAAGTAAAAATGAAAGCCTGTGCTATCTGCCACAGTGACATCCTCTATGCAGATGGTGGCTGGGGCGGCACGCTACCAGCAGTATACGGGCACGAAGCCGCAGGTATAATTGAAGAACTTGGTGAAGGAACAACAGGTTTGTCAATAGGTGACCACGTGATTGTTTCACTCATCAGAAATTGTGGTTGTTGTTATTACTGTGGTCAAGGTGAGCCATCACTGTGTGAAAGCTCTTTTGCGCTTGATGAAGAAGAACGCATTCATACTCAAAGCGGTGATGCAGTTGTGCAAGGTCTTCGTACTGGTGCATTTGCAGAATATGTTGTTGTCCATCAATCCCAAGCTATTAAGATTCCCAAAGAAGTTCCTTTTGACAGCGCCTCACTCCTAGCCTGTGGAGTCATCACAGGACTTGGCGCAGTGACACACACTGCAAAAGTTCCTACTGGCAGCAGTGTTGTTGTCATCGGTGCTGGTGGTGTTGGTCTAAACAGTGTACAGGGTGCAGTCTTATCAGGTGCACATCCTATTGTGGTCATCGACTTGCTAGATAATAAGCTCGAAGCTGCCAAAACATTTGGGGCTACACACACAGTTAATCCTGCCAACGAAAACGCTCAGGCTTTGGTTCACTCTTTAACTGAAAATAGAGGCGCAGACTATGCCTTCATCACGGTAGGTAGCATCAAAGCTATGGAGCAAGGTTTATCTTTACTACGTCGTGGTGGCACACTAACACTGGTGGGGATGCCAAAGTCTGGTGATAGGCTAGCCATTGAAGCTGCCAACTTTGCTGGCGATTCACAAAAAATTATTGGCAGTAAAATGGGTTCGATTCGTCCAGCGATTGATATTCCAAATCTAGTTCAGCTTTATCTAGATGGTAGGCTCAAACTAGATGAATTGATTACCAACCGCTATCCACTTGAAGACATCAACGAAGCCATTGCCTCAGTCAAACGTGGTGAAGCGCTAAGAAATGTCATTATCTTTTAACTTCAAGTCTTGTGCTTGTTGTAGAGCATTGCGAATAGCATCGTAGTAACTATCATCAACTGCTTTAAAGACTTCAAAGCCGTGTTTTTGCAACAAGTTTTTACCTTTTACATCTTGGTGCATAGTTACTAGAGTATTCTGCAACATTGCTTCTATATCTGAATTAATATTTTTATGTACTAACAACGGTGGCATAGGAAATGCATCCAGAGGTTTTATAATGCGTAATGCCTGAAGCTCTTCAGGCTTTTCCCTAGTGAGGTAATCATAAAAAGTTGTGTCAATCGCTGCCAAATCAACCTTAGATACACTGAGTAAATCAATCGACTTCTGATGCCCACCAGACTCTACTAGCTCGCTAAAACAAATTTCAGAATCTCTGAAGTGATAACGCAGTAACTGATAACCTGAGAATGAACTTGTTTCGTTAAAGGCTAAAATCGCACCTTCTAAATCAGCTTCAGTTTGGTAAGTACTTGTTTTTTGCGTAACAAGATAACTGCTGTAACTTGGTTCTGTGTTGTTGTTAGAAATCGGTGCGACAAGTGGCTTCAACTTTCCGCCTTCAAAATCTCGCATTTGTGTATATAGAAGTCCACAAATCCAAGAGAATTGTATATCCCCATCTACTATCTGCCTTCGACACTCCTCAAAGGCTAGTGAAACATCGTAGTCAATAGCAATATTAGTTTTCTCTTCTATGTATGGAATAAGTTCAGCGGAAAAGATTTTTATGTTTTCAGCTAAGCATTGATTAAAGGTGGTATTCATACTCTAAGTGCAGCACCTAGCGGTAGCTTGTTCTAAATTGACGGTCTGTTTACGACAGCAGCATGATGAAGTGATTTCGACGTCGGCTCGAGCCCTAGCAAAGTCTAACTGCAACTTCGTCGAGGGAATCTCCTCCACTTTACCTAAACGCTGCAAACACTCCAAATAGGCATGTAACATCCACACATTGTTCGGATGCCAAGTAGCTCTTGGCAAACTACTATCAAGTCCTAAATCTGCACGACATACATACCTGCTCTGCTTCATCAACATAACCTTGTTCTAGCAGCAGAGCAGCTAATGCATATCTTGGTGGATGCATCCATGCCCAAGGCTCTGTGTACTGCACCCTAAATCAAAAGCATAATGATTAGCTTGACGCATCACTAATAAGAACTCCTAAGAACCATAAGATTGTAATCTATAGCAGTATTTTAACCTTTTGACATAAAGCAAATCCATACTTTTTTAGGTTTAATTCTTCATACTTTTGTTAAGTTTAGCTTTTTTTAAGCGTGATTCGATGGCTCTCGCATGAGCTTCTAAACCTTCAGCCCTCGCCATTCTTGCGCCAGCAGGACCAATTTTCTGCACTGTCTCAGCATCCATACTCACCACTGGAATAACTTTTTGAAAATCACGCACATTCACACCACTCATAAAGCGTGCAGAGCCCCCCGTAGGCATAACATGACTTGGTCCAGCCACATAATCACCTAAAGCTTCCATACTATTTTCTCCAGCAAATATAATACCTGCATTCTTGACTTTTGGTATATATTGCCATGGTTCTTCTACCAATAAACATAAATGCTCAGGAGCATAAGTATTTGCTAAATCAATGCCTTCTTCAATAGTATCAACCAATACTGCAATGCCTCGTTGACTAAGAGATTCTCTAGCTTCTTTTTCAGTTGAGAGTGTGGAAAGCTGTAGCTCCAATTCACTGTCTAATTCATTCATAAGTCGTTTTGAAGTCGTCACAAATACAGGCTGTGCACCATCATGCTCGGCTTGTGCTAGCAGATCTGCAACAACATGACTCACATGAGCACTATCATCTGCCAACACTAATGTTTCTGTAGGTCCTGGTAAACTTTCTATACCAACAACACCAAACAAAGCTTGCTTTGCCAAAACCACATATATATTGCCAGGTCCTACAACTTTATCTACCTTCTGAATGCTTTCAGTACCATAAGCTGCGGCAGCGATAGCTTGAGCGCCACCAACTTTGATCACTTCAGTAATACCTAAAAGCTTTGCTGTATATAAAATTTCAGGCGCAACACTACCATCTGCCTTACAAGGACTAAATATAGCAATATCTTCAACACCAGCAACCTGTGCTGGTACTGCAGTCATCACAATCGTACTAAAAAGCGGTGCTTGTCCAGCAGGAATATAGCAAGCAATGCGCTGCATAGGTACAACCAGTTGCCCCATCATTGCCCCATCAAATGCTTCTAAAAATCCACCAGCGGGTTGCTTTACATGAAAGTTTGATACTCGTTCAATAGCAAGAGCAATTGCAGCTTTAGTTTCACTATCAACTTTCTCGTCAGCTTCTAAAAATTCAGCTTCACTCACCTTTAAACTACGTAGTGCTACATTATCAAAGCGCTTAGTAAACTCAATTAAAGCAGCATCACCATGTGCTTTCACCTCAGCAATAATATCGTAAACTCGACTACGAATTTCACTCAAGTCTTCTTCAAATCCACGTTTTGCAAACAGTAATTCAGCTTCAGTTTTCGTTAGTTGCTTCATAAGTTAACCACAATTCTATAAAGCCAATAAATCTGGCATAGATATTAAAAAGTTTAGTTGAGCAAATAGGAAATGAAAAGGGTAAAGCAAAAAAAATAACCACACTCACGTGGGGCTAGTTGGAGCGGAAGACGAGATTCGAACTCGCGACAGCCACCTTGGCAAGGTGGTGCTCTACCAGCTGAGCTACTTCCGCATATCGATTGTGATTATATCATTCCTTTTAAGATGGTGTAAATAAGTTCTTATTCATTCAAACTT
>CALGZD010000065.1 GCA_937934635.1 uncultured Deinococcales bacterium | reverse complement strand
TGGTAAAAAAGGTGCAAAATCAGAGGAATTCGCAAAGGTTTTCTCCGAAAAGGTCCACGCTTTAGCCGTGATGGGTGAGACCAAATAGCCATTGTTCGCATAGGAAATAGCTGGTTGAAATAAGTCTTGAAAATCAAGCTTTCCAAACCGTTCTGAGAGTGCAACCCATGCAGAGACACAACCTGGAACGGTCACCGCATCCCAACTACGGGGCGGAATTTGGGTCATGCCAGCAAATTTTTCAGCAGTTAAGGCTTGTGGTGATTTTCCTGAAGCATTTAAGCCATGAAGTTCTTGCCCGTCCCACAAAATGCAAAAGGCATCACTGCCAATGCCATTACTCGTTGGCTCAACAACAGTGAGTGTAATCGCAGCAGCCAGTGCTGCATCTACGGCATTGCCACCTTTTTGCAACATGCTTAAACCTGCTTGTGCTGCTAGAGGTTGTGAGGTTGCCACAACATTTTTTGCCATAACGGGCATTCGTTGTGATGGGTATGGGAATTCGTAATTAAACATAGGATAGTGTACCGTACACAACGTCAATCGGAAATAAATCTCCATCTCATTTTTTACAACAGCAACATGTAATTGAAAAAACTTCAGGTAAGCATTTTCAGAATCATGTAATAAGCCTCTTTCTATAAACTTTGAACTTTGTAATCACCCTGTGGTTTTCTATGACACTATACTTCTAGGTACCTGAAGCACATAACAAATTATGGCTATATCAAATATGTATCCAACCTATAACGGGACGCACCCATAACCTCTTAGTACCTGAGTCACTTTAAGCCTATGTGTTAAATTACATGCTACATTAGATAATTTTAAAGAGTGTTGACCCTACTTTAGAGGTAATAGTCTAAAAGTTACGACAGAGTAAACATTTAACGGTAAACATTTAAAGGAGTACCCACGTGAAGCAGTACGAATACAAATTCGATGAAAACGGTGAAGCCTACCTAGAAACCGACTTACCAGGTTTAATGCTCACTAGACTTCCATTACTGAACAAAAGTACCGCCTTTAGCCCTCGTGAACGTGATGTCTATGACCTTTGGGGCATATTACCACCAGATTTTGACACACTTGAAAATCAAGTAGAGCGTGAATACGAAAATTTACAAACCTTTGACACTAATTTAAACAAATATATATATCTTCGCTTACTCCAAGACCGAAACGAAGTACTTTTTTATAAGCTTATCGATAATTACCTTGAAGAGATGATGCCCATCATCTACACACCAACCGTAGCTGAAGCGATTGAACAATATTCACAGGTCTACCGTTTTCCACGTGGCATCAACATAAGCACAAAAAATATTGACCGCGTTGATCACATTTTACGCAACACACCTTACCCTTATGTCAAGCTAATTGTTGCAACAGATTCAGAAGGCATTTTAGGTATTGGCGACCAAGGTTATGGCGGTATGGCTATTTGTATCGGTAAACTATCGCTTTACACAGCAGCAGGAGGGGTTGACCCTGCACTGACACTTCCAATTCAACTAGATGTTGGTACTAACCGAGAAGACCTACTCAATGACCCTAAGTACATGGGTGTGCGCCATGAACGACTAAAAGGCTATGCCTATGAAGAATTCATGGACAAATTTATTACTTCACTCAAGACCTATCATCCAAATGTACTTTTGCAGTGGGAAGACTTTAGTAGACAAAAAGCGTTTAATGTCATGGAGCGCTACCAAGACCAGATTCTATCCTTCAATGATGATATTCAAGGAACTGGTGCAGTTGTTGTAGCAGGATTAATAGCTGCAACAAGACGCAATAAACGTAAACTGTCTGATGAAATCTTTGTGGTCTACGGTGCTGGTGCTGGTGGTGTAGGTGTAGCCAGACAAATCTTTGCTGCTCTACAAAACGAAGGCTTGAGTGATGCCGATGCAAAAGCACGCATCTTCATGCTTGACCCTTTTGGTTTAGTCATGAGCGACCGCCCAGATTTAGAAGACTATAAACAGAGCTTGGCACAAGATCCAGCAAGACTGAGTGGATGGTCAATCTCTGGTGAAAGTCCTACGCTGCTTGAAGTTATTCAAAATGCTAAAGCAACAGTACTTCTTGGTTTATCTGGAGAAGCTGGTGCATTTACAGCCGAAGTTGTTAGAGCTGTTTGTACAAATACCAATCGCCCAATTATCTTTCCACTATCTAATCCAACTGCAAACACAGAAGCAGTGCCTGAAGATATCTTCCGTTGGACAGAAGGTAAGGCAACTGTATCTACAGGTAGTCCTTTTCCAGACGTAACCTACGACGGTACAACTCATCCAATCAGTCAAGGTAACAACGCTTTTATCTTTCCAGGCTTTGGGCTTGGTTTGATGCTAAGTGGGGCACAAAAAGCTACACCTAGTATGCTTAACGCAGCTTCAGTAGCATTAGCTAACTTTGTTTCTGAAGAGCGTCTGGCTAAAGGCTGTGTTTACCCGCCTGTTGAACGAATTAGAGATGCCAGTAAAGCTGTAGCCATAGCAGTTACAAAAGCTGCTGTAGAACAAGGTCTGGCACGAATTGAAGTTGATGGTGATGTACGCCATTTTGTCGAAAGTCGTATGTGGCAGCCACGCTACTTCCCTATTCGAAAAAGTAAATAAGTATAGACAACAACTAGGCAACTGCAAAACTTGGTATATGATCTTTTCGACTTAGTTGCTGCTCTTGCAGTGCTTTTATAAAGCTTGTTGCAAGTGTAAGAGAGCGCAAGTCATCTTCTAAGGTACCAATTGGAATAATATTTTCTTGTCGGATTCTATCTAAGAAGTGCTCGAGCTCACGGCGTAGTGGGTTTGTTTCCAAGACATTTGTTTTATTCACCTGAACTTGGTTATTGCCAAGCTCATCAGTACGTGAGGTATACATTGCCATTTCGGTATGGGGTTCTTTACCAAAATCAAGCCTAAAGCTTTGCTGTTCTTCAGAAATGACAAAACTTCTTTCTGACACAGGCGAAATGCGACTCGCTAAAAATCTTGCAATACAACCATTTTCAAATACAACTTGGGCAGCCGCAACATCTTCACACTCAGTACCTCGCAGCTTATGTCCTGAAATAGTCATTTCTGCAATATCATAAGGGACAATGCCAAGCACAATATCTATATCGTGAATCATCAAATCCAAGATAACCCCAACATCTTGCACACGTGCCACAGGGCTTAGACGCCTAGCCTCAATAAAGTAAGGCGCATAGACACGCTCTTTAAGCGTTTGTACCGCACGATAGAAGCGTGTGATATGCCCAACTTGCAAAATAAGACCATATTCACGACTTAATTCCATCAGCTCACGAGCATGAGCAATATCGGTCGCAACAGGTTTTTCAACAAGGACATGTAGGTTTTGTTGCAAGCAGTACTTGGTTAAGCCATAGTGCAAACTTGTAGGCGAAGCAATGCTAACAGCATGAATGGCATGGTCTGCTAACATCTCGTCAATTGTATTGTAGGCAGGAACATCATGTTGGCTCGAGGCCACAGCTTGGCGTTCTTCTGAAGGGTCTACGACAGCAACAAGATTGGTATGTGGAAGCGCTGCGTAAACATTAGCATGATAGCTACCCATCACACCAAACCCTATGACTGCCACATTCAAACGCTTCATCATTACGCCTTATCTTTAGTACCTATTTGGTATCTATATAGTTATACAGTGTCTACTAAGTGTCTGTACTACCGTTATAACACAAAATATTTGTAACACAAGACTCTTAACAAGTCTTACAAATTTCTTACAGTATCACCTTTTCAGACGCTTATTTGCAAGTAAAGAAATGAAATTTTCTTAACTACTATATCAGGCAACTATATAAATTTAACCTTGTGGCATAGATGTCAACCTAAAAATTTAGTCAAAGAACCTCACAGACAAATATCAAAGCACCATGTAAGGGCAGTATTCTTATTCATTTTTAAGAAAAAACGGTAAACTAGTTTTGACTAGGGCTTAACTTTATCGAAGCCTTATATAAATCTTGAAGTCATACACACTAAAACCGATAGCAGCAGAGCAACACAGGAACACAAAGAAATACAAGAGGACAGCCTTGTGGCACTTTTAGACGGTCAATACAACATTCTTTCAGAACAAGACCTAGGTGCAGGTCGTAACTTTTTTGAAGCGACAAAACGTTCAGGAGAACGTGTACGTATACTTTGGTACGAACTAGATAGCCTAGAAGACGAGCTTGCTTTTGAAGACTATAGGCAACTACTTCGTCGTCTAGACCAGCAAGGCTTTGCTGCTATTCACGATATTGTCTCACGTCCTGGTGCACATTATGTTGTTTGGGAACATCCTGTTCAAGAACGTGTAAAACGCAATCGCTACAACAAAACCTTTGCATCTTTACTAGAAGGTACAGGCTATAAACTCGAAAATGCACATATACACCTTGATAGCATGAATAAGCCCAAGCTGTACATGCTCGAGCTCTCCTCAAATTCTCAAACAAAACTTGCTACAGCCACTACATCAGGCGTAAAAAGCATTGACCGAAAAACAATTCGCAAATCTAAAAGAAGCAATCAAAAAGGTCTTTACCTTTTTGGGCTACCTATACCCCCTCTCATTTCTTGGCTCCCTGGTCTCATAATGGTTGCTATCTCGGCTTTTTTGCTCAACTATGGCTTCGGGCGCTATGTGAACACCCAAGAGGTATTGCTCCCTCAACTTGTAGGGCTCGATATAGATGTTGCAGGGCAAGAAGTGCAATCCTTAGGACTCAATAGTCAAATCCTTCCAGTAGTTTCCGATGCTGAAGAAAACACTGTCGTCAAAATGGAACCCAAGGAACGCTCACTGCTCCGACAAGGACGTACTGTTCAACTCATGTATGCAGTCGCTTCACTAGAGCGCAATCAAGTGAGAGTACCTCAATTAGTTGCTAGAGGTATCAGCGGTCAAGAAGAAGCAAGGCTAGCTCTGGAAGAAGCGGGGTTGCGGCTAGGTAAGGTTGTTGAAGTTTATTCTTCAATGAATGCAGGTCAGGTCATTGCCCAAAGTGTTGCGGCTAACAAAACAGTGGCAGAAGGCTCGAGCCTGAACGTTATCCTCAGCAAAGGACCCAGACCACTCCAAACTTTCATACCAGACTTTAAAGGCATGACTTTAGAAGAAGCACAGCCATACATTGCCTTGCTTGGCTTAAAGCAAGAGACTCAAATCGATGAACAAGTCAGTCAAGATGAACCTGCTGGAACAATCCTTAAGCAATACATCAAAGCAAATAGCATCGTGGACCCAGAGACCGCAACACTGAGATTACTGGTTGCTATAGACGCTGAAGCAGGGGCATTACGTGAAACCAGCATTCCAAATTTCATAGGCATTTTAGACCTCAATCAAGCTTTTGACCTAGCAGCAGAGTATGGCTTTGAAATCAGTAAAGTAACAACCTTAAGTAGTTCAAATCTGAACCACGGAGTGGTAGCACAAACACCACTTGCCTATGAACCACAATCAGAAATCAGCGATCAAATTACTTTGGTCTATAACGAGAATGTGGAGCACTTACGCGTCTTACAAAATCAAGCTTTAGCAACTGCTACTATACAGCCGAGTAGCACACAATCTGATACTACAAATGCAACAAACCCAAACACTGGGAATGGCATCAGACAGTTTTTCGGTTCGTTTCTATCACAAGGTAATACAGGAAGCGAAGGAAATAGCACTGGTGCGCCACAACCAAACATTCCAAATGTTGCAAATGGGAGCAATCCAACACCAGTAACAATATTGCCTGCTGATGCTTCAAACACAACTATTGCGCCAACACCGTCTGGAACAACACCTATTCCTGTTCCAGACAATCCTATTGGCATTCCAGCTTTAGGCAACCCAGCTTTAAACAATACAGCTTTAGGCAACACGACTTTAGACAATACAGCTTTAGGCAATACGACTTTAGATAATACAGCTTTGGATAACACAACTGGTGCTAATATCACTAGTTCACAAACAAGTGTTTCTGACCAATTCAGCTATCGTTGGACGATTCCATCAGTGGTAGAAAGAAAACTTGTATCGATTTATATGACGCTAGAAGACGGCTCAGGCTTTAGTGTTGATAATCGCTGGCTTGAAGCTGGCACAACAGATGTCATCGGGTCATACAGCTATACAGGCTATACAGGTCGACTTAGTTTTGAATTGCGGGATTACGATACAAGCGAAGTTCTTGGTCAGGCGATTACTTACCAATAAAATCCG
>CALGZD010000064.1 GCA_937934635.1 uncultured Deinococcales bacterium | reverse complement strand
TTCGTACTTATTAGGCTTTTTAGCCTTCTTTTTCTTAGGCTGCGATTTGCTCATTAGATGCGGTAAGTTCCTTCCAAGTCAGTCTACCATCCATTTGACTTGCAAGTCTCTTAAACGCTACACACTTGCCTTCTTCATTTCTTAAGTTATAGCGGAAAGTATGCTCCGTTAGATAGCGCTCTAAGTGCTTTACACTCCACATATGATAGATACCCATGATGCTTCTACGGATTAAAGCCCATACACCTTCTATACCGTTGGTATGTACTTTGATTTCATCTACAGTACGAACATATTCGCCTGAGTTATGAGATACACGCTCATGGTTATAAAGAACGTTTAGGGATTTTTTGCACCTGCTATAAGTATTCGATAAAGATGAACAGCACATCGAGAATTAGATGTTCGTTGATATGATTCACCTGTTTCGTTGGTTTAGGATTGATTTGTTTGAGCGGCTGTCAAACCAACTTAGTTAGGTAAGTACTCACTCAATTCTAAACTTCATCTAACGGAACAAGCCCCTGCTTAAGCGCATATATTGCGGCTTGTGTACGATCACCTAAATACAGTTTACTTAAAATATTACTTACATGCACTTTAACTGTTTGGTCACTCAACCCTAAATCTTTTGCAATCAATTTATTATCTTTTCCTTGAGCAAGCTCTTTAAGCACTTCAAGCTCTCTAGCTGTGAGCGTGTCTAGCTTTGGTCGAGTTCCTGCAATATCTTGCATAAGCTTTTGTGCTATACGTGGGTGCAAGCGTGCTTCACCTTTTGCTGCTGCACGAACAGCATCTATAATTTCATTATAGGGAGAATTTTTGAGTAGGTAAGACAAAGCACCTGCTTTAATCGCAGGAAAAACCATTGCATCTTCATGATGACTCGTTAGCACAACCACTTGGGTATCTTCTCGCAGTTCTCGAATAGCTTTACAGGTATCTATACCATTCATCTCAGGCATATTTAGATCAAGTAGTACAACATCAATTTGCACATCGTCATTTTCCGTTAAGAACTTAATAGCATCGACACCGTTCTCGGCTACGGTCACTACATCTATTCCCTCTTGCGACTCCAGCAGCATCTTCATGCCTTGCCAAACCACAGGATGGTCATCGACTATCATTACTTTTACAGATTCATTATCTTTAGTCATTAGTCTTACCTAGCTTTACCCTATCTAGCTTTACCCTATCTAGCTTTAGCTTAATGCTTTATGTGGTACAGAAAACTGAACTTCCGTCCCATGTTTATCTGTAACCTGAGATTTTGGAAAACTCCGCAATACAAATGTTCCACCTAGTTCTTCTATCCGCTCTCGCATATTGTTTAAACCCATAGAATCAGATGAGGTTGATGTAACATCAAAACCTTTGCCATTATCTTTAACAAAACCATCTATAGAATTTAAACCATAGTTTAAACGCACTTCTACTTCACTCGCTCCAGCGTACTTAATGATATTATTCAACGCTTCTTGAATTACTCTAAAAATAGCCTGTTCAATATCTAGCGGCAATTCACGCTCGCCATAACTTTCGAAAAAGATTTGCGGCTTTACTTCAAGTTCTGTTTCTTCAAGCTGATTTAAATAATTCGTGACGCTAGCAACAAGCCCCTCATCACCAAGTGACACAGGACGAAGCTCTCCAATGATGGCATCCATCTCTTCTAAGATTTCTTGAGAAAGCTTCGCTATATTTTCCAGATTGACTTTACTTGTTTCAGGATTACTCTCTAAATTATAGACAGCAGAGCCTGCTGTTAGGTGTAAACCAAATAATTGCTGTTTGATAGCGTCATGCAGTTCACGTGCTATTCGGTTACGCTCTTCAGATTTAGCAAGCCCTCTGGATTCCTCTGCTAACTTAGCATTGCTCTCAGCTAAGTCGCTTAAATCTTTGACTTGAGAACTTATGTGGTCAGCCATTTGATTATAATTCTTGCTCAGTTGACTGAGTTCATCTTGCCCAACAACATCAACACGCTGACTAAAATCCCCATCGGCAAAGGCTTGGCTTGCTTGACTCACTTGTCCTATACGCCTTCCAAAAGACCGAGCTAATAGCCACCCCACCAAACCAGAGAGTAAAGCAGCAATCAGAGCAGCTCCCAAACTGAACAGCCCAAACTGGGTTGCAACCTCACCTAGAACAGAATCATAACTAAAGTCCGCACTTCTATAGTAAGTCCAACCAACTGGAACGTCATCTGGACTGATGATTTGTACCTGACCTACAATATGCTCATCTAATCGCTCAGCATTTTCAATATCAGCTTGTTGTAAATTAAAACCTGGTGGTAGGTTATCTTGTATGTTTAAACCTAAAGGATAAGCTTCTTGATAATTACTACCCAAAACACGACCTTCGAGGTCTGTTATGAGTAGCCAATCTTCATAGAGAGGATCAGCTAGAAAGCTTAATTGTTCAGCATTATATTCAAACTCACTTTGGTTATTACTCGCATTACTTTCAACAAAATCTATAAGAATATCTTGGTTATCTAAAACCTGTGAGATCCGTGCTACATCAACATAACCCTGAACCAACTCGGAATTTAAAGCTTGTCCAGTTTCTTGCAAAAGATATTCAATATCGTCAGCTACAAAATAAGACCAATCGGCTACCCAATTCACAGCTGTATCATTTTTATTCACTTGGTAGTAACCAAACAAAACAAGTGGGAGCAAAATAAGTAAACTGACCACCGTAACAATCAGGTGAGATAACGTAAGTTGGCTCTGGAGTTTCATAACTTTTCCTTTATTCAAATTAGCATACTCT
>CALGZD010000063.1 GCA_937934635.1 uncultured Deinococcales bacterium | reverse complement strand
TTTGCTTATGCGCTTGGCATTCACTCGATTGAGCAAGCTCTAGACATAGTACTTAACGGTGTTTGCGAAAGTGTTGATTGTGGATTAGTCGAAACAGAGCATGAAAAAGCCTACTTTATCAATAGTTTTGGGGTTGGCTTTGACGCCGAAGTAGGTGCAAAAATGCAACGTTTGCCAAAGATGTTTAAAGGTCAAGTTGCTTATATCGTTGCCGTTCTTTGGCAGCTTTTTTCTTTAAGAAATGTGTTCGTGAGCTGCTTTGCTGATGGAAAGCTAATTTTTGAAGGTGCTAATTTACTCAGCGCAGTGCAAAATGGTCAACGCACTGGGGGAGGCTTTTACCTAACACCGCAGGCGAGTATTCAAGATGGTTTATTTGACGTGGTTGTTACAGGGCGTTTGGGGGTTTTGGAGACCTTGATGCTTTTACCGAGGACGCTGTCAGGTGAATTGGTTGTGGGGGAGAAGATAGTGAGAGCTCGAGCCCAAACGATAACCCTAAACTGCGCCATACCGCGCCTAGCCCACCTCGAAGGCGAAGGCTTAATTGCAAGTCGCTCATTTAAAGCCACGGTTGTTCCTAAAGCTTTGAATATTTTAGTGACAAAAGGCTGAGTTATAGAATCAGATTTTTAAAAACACCTTATCAAAATGCCCGATGAAGATACCTTAATTCCCATCCAATAATTTAAAGAAATTCATAAATCTCTTTTATTTCAACACATCTTTCTTTTAATTACTTCACGGTTTCTAAATAGTTTCTAAAATCGGGTCAAAATATGTCAAAAGAGGAGATAATTCTAGCGAAGATGTAACGTTTGAGACTTACCATCTAGAGCATGAGATGGATACCCTTTGGGGCTTTACTACTATTATTAATCTTAGCGTCCTGTGTTGAAGGACCTAAGTTACAAGTTGATATTGAAACGGAATCGGTGAATTTGAGCACGGGTCAAGCACCTATTGTGGTACGAAATGTAGCCACCAACCTTGCTGTTTTAGATTGGTCGATTGAGACTGAAGCTGAATGGATTGATTTTAGTCATCAGTCAGGACAACTCAATCCAGGCGAATTGCAGGAAGTTACCCTCAGTCTAAAGCCAAATGTATCTATTGGTGATTATAAAGACGTGATTGCGATCACAGGTGTTGATGTCTTACCAGTCAATGTGCCTGTTGAAGCAGTTGTGGCAGGTTGTGCCAACTTAAGCACACTCAGAAATCCAGTTGACAATTTATCAACGCAGATGCTTAATCTATATGACTCAGAAGCAGCGTACGTACCAGGTGAAGTGTTGATACGCTACAAGAATACGATTGCTAAAGGTACACAGCTTCGCAGTGTCAGCACGGATTTAGCAAAGCGCTATAACTTCCGTACACTACGCTCAGGTGAAATGATTGCACCTGATGTTGTTGCTGTTGAAGGTGACGTTGAAGAGGCAGCAGCGAGAATTGCACAAGATCCAAGTGTTGCATATGCTCAGCCAAACTATTATCTGAAGCGTCAATCAGTGAATGATCCATTCTATGACCAGCAGTGGTATATATCTGATTTTGGATTGCCTGAAGCTTGGGAAACGATTGACTTAGCAAAACAGCGTGGACAAGCATCTGTTGTTGTTGCGGTGATCGATAGTGGTGTTCAGGTGAATCACGAAGATTTATTTGAAAATGTTCTCTCTGGTTGCGACATCTTTGATTCAGATAGCAATCCAAACAGTATAGAAGATGCTCACGGTACACACGTTGCAGGCATCATTTCTGCTATGAGTAACAATGCTAAAGGTGTTACAGGTGTCGTGAGAGATGCTAATGTAGCTATCTTGCCTGTAAAGGTGTTTGATGACACAGGTAATATTGCTACTTCAGAAAAAGCAGCGAACGCTATTCGTTGGTCTGCTGGACTTTTTGTACCTGGTTTTAACCCAAACCCAACACCAGCCGATATATTGAACCTAAGCTTAGGACGTGCGGGTAACGATCCTGCACTTAACGCAGCGATTGCTGATGTTGTCGCAGCAGGTAAGCTTGTTTTTGCAGCTTCTGGAAACTTAGGTAAATCAAATGGCATTTATACACCTGCCAATGCGCCAGATGCTATCGCAGTTGGTTCAATCGACAGTGATTTGGACCGCTCGAGCTTTAGTAATTACGACAGCACAGGTACTAAAACAGTAAAACTTATGGCGCCAGGTGGCACGTTGACCACTGGCAAACCAGCACTTTGTGCAGACACACGAAACCCGTACTATATTGCCAGTACCTTACCTGGCAATAGCTATGGCTGCCTATCAGGCACGTCAATGGCAACGCCATACGTTGCAGGTGTTGCTGCTCTAGTCTGGGCACAGAACCGCAACTGGACAGCAAAACAAGTTGAAGAACGACTCTTTAGCACGACGTACAAAGACCCAAGTTGGAATAGCAATGAATTTGGTCTAGGTCTTGTCTGTGCAGATGCAGCCTTAGGCTTATCCACAACCTGTGGAAACGTGGGGACAACTGCTTCAACAACTGCACCAACTAACCCGACTAGCCCAACCAGCCCAACTGACCCAGTGGTGGTAGCAAATACTAGTCCAACACAGTGTATTGGTGATTTGGTTTGGAACGATACCAACCAAGACAGAAATTTTGATGCAGATGAATCTGGTATCTCTGGTGTGAGCATAGAGCTTTACAAAGAGAATGGCACGGCTGACGGAATTATTGATGCTGGTGATAGTTTGGTTGCTACAGAGATTACTGATGTAAATGGTAACTATAACTTCTGTAATCTAGAAGCAAATCCGACCTATTATGTTGTGAAAATGAAGACGAGTCCAAATGATTCTGCTGGACCATTAGCAGGAGCTATCCTTACTGCTGCACCAAACGTGAGCATCACACTACCAGAAGAAGAGGCTCGTGAAGATATAGACTTTGGATATTCTCTGCCTTAAGAGGGTATCTAGGTAATCTAAAGTTATGAGTTATAGGGTTCCTGATTTCGTGTGTATTGGCTCAAATCAATATGATTAAAGCAAAGATTACACAAGTCAATACACGAAGTCTGGTAAATCGCCCAAAGTTATTAGTCTTCAGGCTCAGTCAAGTAGTAGATAGCAGTAGCTGCATAGAGTTTTGCTGATTGGTACATTTCTTCGATACGTACAAATTCGTTTTTTTGATGTGGAATAAGCCTGTCACCAGGACCGATGGTGACAATCGGAATATCTTTCCAAGCACGCAAAAAGGTTCCATCTGTAGCGCCAGGTACACCACCGTACTTTGGCGCTTTTTTCATGATGCTAGGGTAGACCGCTTCTATAGACTGGACAATCGGGTCATCATCCGCAGTTTGTGTCCATGGGCGAGACTCAAAGCAGTCTAGGCTAATTTCTAGGACTTCATCGTTTTGACAAGCTTCAACGGCTAAGTGTTCAAGATGCTTCAAAATGTCGTCATGGTTTTGCCCAGGCACGGTGCGTATATCTAAAGTCATATAAGCTTCTGCTGGCATCACGTTGAGTTGGGCTTCACCTTTTCCACTTGGGGGTGCTTGCAAGATAGTTGGTGTGAACCAAGGGTAGCCAAGGAATTCGTGCTCTCCCAAGCGATTTTGTTCTTGTTCTTGATAGTGTTCTATGGCAGTAATAAATCTAGCTAAGGCTGGGATTGGATTTTTGCCAGCATAGGGCATCGCCCCATGAGACATTTTTCCTGTGACGGTGCAGGCTACACGCATAGCACCTTTTTGAAAGAGACAGAGCTCGTTTTCTTCTGGTTCACAAATAATTGCTGCGCTCACCTCGTCTGCCCAACCTTGGTTGATAAACTCTTTAATTCCTAACATCAGTCCCTCTTCATCAGAGACGATACCAAAGCGTATGCGCCCTGTAAGTTCTGGGGCTACTTGCATGACTGCTTCAAGCGCAATGATTGCTGCTGCAATACCAGCTTTCATGTCTGCACTACCACGACCATAGAGAGAATCTCCGATAATTGTTGCGCTAAAAGGTGGATGGTCCCAATCGTCAGCATTGCCTTCTGTGACGACATCGGTGTGCCCTTCAAACATCAGGGTTTTGTGTTTTTTGCTGTCAAACTCTGTTCCTGCCCAATCAACAATAACGTTAGGTCGCTCTTTCTCTGGATACTCCATAGTTGGATTAAGTCCAAGCGCTTTGAAATAGTTAAAAATAAAGTCGGCGCAATCTTTTTCGCTGCTAGTAACAGTTCCATCGTTTGCGACTTCATAAACGCTGCGAATCTGAATGAGTTCTTGGCAAAGTGTAACTAGTCGATGTTTATCGACTGCGTTGGCAGCTTGCTCGGCAAGGCTGAGGAGCATATTAGCGGGTATATTGTGCATATTGAGGGGCATACTGTGGTGTCCTCTCTAGCTTTTGTGCTACCTTAGTTTACTATGAGTTTGACGTTTGATGAAAAATTATCTAATTATGCAAGTTTACTGATTCACGTTGGTGTTAATTTACAAAAGGGTCAGCGTTTGCTGTTACGTGCGCCTATTACGGCTGCACCATTGGTTCGTAAAGTTGTTGCCGAAGCCTATAAACAGGGGTCGCCTTTTGTAGATGTGCATTGGGATGATGAAGAACTTACCAAATTGCGCTTTGAACATGCCCCAGCAGATAGTTTTGAAGAACAGGCTAAGTGGCGCTTTGATGCCTCTATGGAAGGGGTTGAAAGGGGAGATGCACTACTGACCATACGAGCGCAAGACCCTGATCTGCTCAAAGGGCAAAACCCAGAACATGTATCTACTGCAATTAGAAGTACGCAGACACTTTTCAAACCATTTTCAGAACATATCACGGCACATAGCATCTCTTGGTGTTTGGTCGCCTATCCTGTTGAGTCTTGGGCAAAGAAAGTCTTTGCGGACGAAAGTTCTGACAAAGCGATTGAACTATTGTGGGATGCGATTTTTGCCACGACCAGAGCTGATCAAGCTAATGCGGTTGAGTTGTGGAAGCAACATCAGATAGATTTAGCAGCAAGGGCTAAGGTGCTGAATGATAAGCACTATGCTGCTCTACACTTTAAAAATGCCACGACAGATTTAACAGTAGGGCTACCAGATGGGCATATTTGGCATGGTGGTGGTGCGGTAAACCGTGCAGGACAAGACTTTGTTCCAAACATGCCTACAGAAGAGGTTTTTACCTTGCCAGATAAAGATCAGGTTGATGGTCTTGTTCGAAGTAGCAAACCACTTAGTTACAACGGTAACCTTATTGATAACTTTGAATTGACCTTTGAAAAGGGAAAAGTTGTCAGTTATAAAGCTGAAGTAGGCGAAGATACGCTCAAAAATTTGCTTGAAAGCGATGAGGGTGCAAGCCGTCTTGGTGAAGTGGCTTTAGTGCCAAATAGCTCGCCTGTGTCGCAAAGCAATATTCTTTTTTATCACACACTTTTTGATGAAAATGCAGCGTCACATATTGCACTTGGTCAAGCTTATAGTTTTACGGTTAAGGGTGGTGAAGGTGCAGCATCAGATGAATTTGCTAAGTTAGGTGCAAATTCTAGCCTTGTTCATGTTGACTTTATGATTGGCTCTGCCGATATGGATGTTGATGGTGTTTTTGCTGATGGTAGCCGTGAGCCACTCATGCGCTCTGGTGAGTGGGTAAGCTAAAACTTTTGGAATTTAAAGCGCTTACAGCATAAAGCATTTACAGCATAAAGCGTTTACAGCATTAAATCTTCAAATTCGTCGTGGAGGGTGATTGCCTCTGCGACGGTTTTTGCTATTACGAGGATGGTGTCTTGCCCTGCGAGTGTGCCGACAATTTCATCACGCTCGAGCTTATCAAGCACATAAGCTATACCGCTGGCATGTCCTTCATCCGTCTTAAGAACAATAATGTTCTCACCCCTGTCAACATCTTGTATAAACAACTTAAAGCGCTGACGAAGTTCTTCCATCACGTCTTCTTGTGCAGACATCGGCGTAGCACGGTAACGGTGTTTACCGTCACCTGCTGGCAAGCGAACCAATCGCAGTTCGGTTACATCTCGACTAATGGTTGCTTGCGTCACATCCATCCCCTTTGCTTGAAGATGTTCAGCAATTTCTGCTTGGGTAGAGATAAATTCTTTTTCAACGAGTTCTTCTATGGCACGTTGGCGGTACTTTTTGCTTGGCATATTTATACAGTATACACTGCATATACAGTATAATTTCTAGTACTTTAGCAACCTATTTGTAAATTTATGCAGTATATGGAATATTTAAATTTCTTCATTTTTTGCTTTTGCGAGAGTAGTCATCATGGCTAAAGCTTGTTCTTTTGTAGGAACTTGCAGAACATTATTCATAGCAAAGTCTTCTGCATCAGGATCATCGGACTGTTTGATGTGTTCTGCTGCCAAAGCTAAATCGTAATTCGTTGACATGAATTTGATATCGTTATCGATTAGTAACCAGTAAGCACCAGTTTTTCCAAATGGCATACCGACACTGCCTGCATTGACAATGCGAGTTTTGCCGACTTGTTTATCGAATTGCATGTGTGTGTGACCGCAAACAACAGTTTGAGTTGTGAGATTAGCGAAGTGGGGCAGTAAGGTCTCTTCAGAAGTTTGACTGGTGAAAATATAGGTGTTGCTATTTGGGGTTGCGTGGCAGAAAAGTATTTCACCAATTGCTTCTGTTTCAAGTGTGACTGTATCTGACCATGTTGATAGGAAGTGTCTTTGTTCTTGATTTAGTTTTTCGGCAATCCATTTTGCGTTGGCGTCTGCACTAGGGGTTAGACCACGGGTTAGACCACGGCTCGAGCCCACCTGCAAATACTCTAAAATATCAGATTCACTATTCCCCTTGAGAAAATAGCTTTGACAGTCAAGAGCTTGTAAATAGTCTAAAGTTTCTACTGGCATTGGTCCAGCCAGAGCATCGCCACCGATTACAATACAATCAACTTTTTCTGCTTCGACATCTTGCATCACTGCTTCTAAAGCAGGAAGATTTCCATGTATGTCATAAAGTGCTGCTATTCGCATGTTTCACCTCAAGATTTTAGCTTCAAGATTTTAGCTTCAAGATTTTAGCTAGTAACCCACTGCTTTACGCATCGTATCACTCATGTAGGGAACTAGGTTTCCACGCAATATTTTCATGATTTGCGTAACGTGACCATAGTCGTGAAAGGGCCATTCATATAAAAAGTCTGATGCTAACCAAGTGCGGTCTTTGTAATGGGCACTGTTACTTAAGGTGTCTGGGTCA
>CALGZD010000062.1 GCA_937934635.1 uncultured Deinococcales bacterium | reverse complement strand
GTACTACAGTCAAGGTATTTATCCTTATCTGAGCAGCTTTTTTACTTTATTACAGTCTTTTGTTCCAATTCCCCTCACGCTTTTGAGTTTATTGCTTTTTCTTATAGTTGCTATCTATACTTTTTTTAGGGCAATTCGTAGAGCTAGGTTTTGGCATTGGTTTGTAAGCTTTACCTTTTGCCTTAGTGTGATTTGCTTGTGGTTTTTTGTCGCATGGGGAGCAAATTATCAGCGTTTAACTGTGAGTGAGCTTTTTGATTTGGATAGTGTGCAAGTTAATAATCAAGATGTTGAGGTGTTGGCTAGCTATTTGCTAGATGTTATAGAAGAAGATGCTGATTCTTTAAGATTGAATAACTCTGAACGCAACTTTGACCGCAATTCTGAAATGATGGCTCGAGCCATCCAAGCAACTTCGGAATCTATGGAAGCTCTGTTTGAATCTCAAGGAATTAAGCTGGGAGAACTTCCACAGAATGTTAAATACTGGCCGAAAGGCACACTTTTAAGAGGCTTTAGTGCATCTGGTGTGATGTTGCCATGGTTTGTTGAGCCAACAGTTGATGCAGGCTTAGCAGATTCAGACTTTACAGCAATTGCTGCACATGAACTGACACATGCTGCGGGTATTGCGACAGAAGGAGATGCAGACTTTATTGGAACTCTGGCTGCACTGTCTGCGGATAATCCATTTAGCAGGTACTCAGCGGCGCTACGTAGTTATCAGGTAATTAGTCAAGAGTTATCTCCAGATCTAAAAACGGAGTTTGATGGTAGGTTGCCTGCAATTGCAAAATCTGACTGGAACGATACTTATAATGCCTATCTTCAGTATCAATCGCCAAGGTGGTTAAAGCTACAAAGCCAAAGTGTGTACAATAGCTATTTGCAGAGTCAAGGTATAGAAGATGGTATTCAAGATTATAGTCGCTCAACACAGCTCTTACTTCAAGCAATGCGTAAAGGATTGCTGCCTTAAACAAGTATAAGGAACATTAATTTTTATTCTTTATGAATTGTTAAGTAAGGCAAGTAAAATAGTCGAGGAATGTTGTCCTAGACAGAGAAAGTGCTGATTTGAAACCGCAGTTGTTATGTAAACGTGTCTTAATTCTTGAAATTCGTTAATCCTTTAGTCGTTGTTTTAACATGACGGATTTGAAAATTTGTGTTATACCTAATTGTTTGTTTGTGTCACGTTTGTGATTTTTCTCAAATAAACACTTAAAAGGAAATAAATTAAATTCCGTTAATAAAAAAGTAAATGCATATCTTAGACTATTGATGAAGCGGAATTTGTTTAAATTACTAGATTAAATTATTGAGGAATAAAGGTTAGGGATGAAAAAAGCAACTGTCGTAATTATTGATGATGAACCCAACATGTTGGAGCTTGTCACCGATGCGTTACAAAGCGAATATAAAATAAAAAGCTATCAACAACCACGTGAGGCAATTGCAGATTTTGACAAGGGTTTAGTACCTGATTTGATTATCTGTGATGTGATGATGCCAAACATTACAGGTTTTGATTTACATCAGCTTGTACGTGGTATGCCAGACTTATTGCATATACCTTTTTTATACCTAACTGCTTTGGACGACGCTGAACACTTCCGTAAGGGAATGAGTATTGGTGCTGATGATTATATCGGTAAACCCTTTTCAGCAGGGGATTTAAGACAGGCGGTTGCAGTGAGGCTCGAGCGCAGCCAATTCCTTAAAGAAAACGACGTTATTCCTTCTAGTCAGCGTATTTTAAAAATTCACAGTATGGGTGGTTTTGAAGCAAGCATGGCAGGACGACGTGTGCAGTGGGGCATCAAGAAGTCTGCTGCTGCCTTTTTGTTCTTGCTCCACAGTGATGAAGAAGTGCCTATCGAGATTGTAAAAAAAGAGCTCTGGTGGGAACCTGTTGTTGATAACACTGTGCATGTTCTAAATTTGCGATTACGTAAGATTATTAAAGATTTTGCCGAACTAAAAGTTCGTAAAGGTAACATGTCGCTTAAGGTCGATTGCCCAATAGAATGGGATATTGTCGAGTTTGAAAAACTAGCAAATGCAGCTATTGAATCTCAAAGCTATGATGATGCCGAAACAGCGATTAAACAATACGGTGGTGAGTTCTTGCCTAATTTTGATGTGCCATGGACAGAACGTCGTAGATTACACTTTGACGAGCTTTATATGCAGTTACTAGAGCTCAGTGTTGAGACTGCTCCAAATGAAACGAGCCGCTCCATGGTAGAGGGGCGACTCGATAGATATTTAAACGGGTAGAGGTTAGAACTGAGATAGGTTACTGTAAGTAAAAATGGCTTTCTAGCACAATGTCCGCTTCTGCTCTTACTTGAGTTGGTGTGACACTACCACCGCTATTCTCAACTCTGAAAACAGAACCTGTGTTTTGGTCTACGTAGTAGATTACGTTTGTATTGGTAATAGGTTGGCTAGAAAAAGCTGCTTGCACACGGTGTACACCACGTGGAGGGGTGAGTGTGTAACTCTTACCACTTCCAGGGAGTGAACCTCTTTGACCTGCGTTTACTGGGATGTTCTTTTCCAGTACGTAAGTAACACCGTCAGGATCAATAACGGTAAGTGTCATGTAACCACTTTGTGGCGTTTGTACGTTGAAACGTATGCTTTCGCCAACAAGATAGCTCGAGCCATTGCCTCTAGAGGGTACAAAAAAGCTGTTACCATACGTTGTACTAACAGCTTGTGACCCTGTTGGGGTTGTATAGCTACTGATTGAGTAACTATTTGGGTTTGTTGTGAATGTGCAACTACCAAGTGTAACAACTAGTAAGGTACTCACTAGAGCATAGCTTAGTGTTTTAAATCTCTGCAATTTATTCATCATAATATTCACTTTCCTACTTTCTTAAAGGTTTTCCTGTTCTGTGTCGCCTATTCTGTTTCATAGCTGTTCTGCTTCATAGCTGTTCTGTTTCGTATGTGTTCTGCTTCATACAAGTGTAATACCGAAGTGAATCATGGATGTCATAGTCACAAACATAGCAAAGTTTCGTAATTTGTGTGCCCTTCGGTTCTAAAGGCAACTTTTTCTGCTGATTGATTATGACTTTATTTCTTTCAGTTTAGTATAAGTGTCGAAGAAATATGCACAAGCATATCAACGCTAAAAAATCCAAAGCAGCTAAGGCAAATCTTTTATCGGGGATTTCACACAAACGCAAGCCACAAGTTTAGGTACACGAGATCACAAAGC